>JAYSZM010000071.1:0-8423 GCA_043738015.1 Lysobacterales bacterium | reverse complement strand
CATCTGTTCAGTGCTGATGACGGCGATGAGTCGTGATGAAGGATCAGATCGGCGCACCGGGTGGAATCACCGGCAGTGCACGCAGCTTCACCGTGTCGGGATCGAGCAGATAGCGGGCGATCCGATCGGCCGCGTGATCGCGATTGTCCCGAGTTGGGCCGTGCCCTCTGTTGTCGATCAACCATTGTCGCAGGCCACGCAAGCGTGCACGCACCTCGGCATCCACCGAGGCGTGCAACTGCGCGGCCTCGAGTGTCAGCAAGAGTGCATCCAGCACCACCCAGTTGGCGGTGTTCTGCACGGCCACCAGCGCTGCATCGTCGCGCTTGCTCGCTGCGCGCTGCCAGGTCGTTGAGAACACCGAATCCAGAAGCCCTGTGATGCCCGGCTGCTGCGGATCGCGCGCATGTTGCCAGGCCAATCGATTCAGTCGTTGCGGATCCAGCAGAAACTGCAGCGGCAAAGCCGTCGCCGCGCCGACAGCGCTGAGCGGATCGAACAGGGGCGCCATCTGCGTGCTGAAGTATTCCGGGCTGCGCTGGTATTCGGCACTCGGTGGTGTCAGTAGTTTGAGCACGTTGTCGGGAAGGGCCAGTTGCTTTGCGTCAAGCAGTGCGACCAAGGCCTGCAGCGCCGCCTGCTGATCGTGGGCCGGCACCGGCGTGGTGCCTGCTGCGGTGTCGCCAACGTGACCGGATCGGTAACTTGCGCCGCCGAGCAGGCGCGCGACTGCTTCGGCCTGATAGCGATGCAGCAGATACACCGGCACCAGCCGCGCTTCGAGTTCGCCCAGTTGCCGATCAGGCGGCAGTACCGCGGTGCTGAATTGCGCGAGTGCCAGGGCACGGGCGCGCAATAGCAGATGAAAGGTCTGCACCGAATCCACGCCGTAATCCCAGAGTAGTCCCTGCGGATGCGCCGAGCCCGGCGCCCGCGCATCACTGTCGCCGACATAGTCGAGGCCAGCTTCGCGCGCGGCGCGCCGCAATGCCGCCAGCGCGTCCAGCTCCGCGTCCGGATCGAATTGCGCATAGGCGTGCTGCACCAAGAACTCATCCCAGACGCCAATACCCACCCCATAGGCATTGTGCAGACTGAGTGCCCCGTCGTTGTCGACACTGAGCATCGGATGCGGGTAGTCCATCACCGAACCATTGCCCTTGCGACTGGCGGCGAAATTGTGCGCGAATCCAAGCGCATGGCCGACTTCATGTGCGGCGAGTTGCCGCAGTCTGGCCAGCGCGATGTCCTGCGCCTGCTTGGCGATGGTGTTATCGCCGGACTTGGCGTACGGCACCAACAGGCTCTCGGCAATCAGTATGTCCTGACGTACCCGCTGCGAGCCGAGCGTGACCGCGCCCTTGATGATTTCGCCGGTACGCGGATCGCTGAGCGCCGCGCCGTACGACCAGCCGCGGGTGGAACGATGCACCCACAGAATCGTGTTGTAGCGGATATCCATGGGGTCGGCATCGGCAGGCAAAAGCTCGACACGAAAGGCGTCCAGGAATCCGGCTCTCTCGAACGCGGCGCGCCACCAGTTGGCACCTTCGAGCAATGCCGAGCGCACCGGTTCGGGTGTGCCTGGATCGACGTAGAACACGATGGGTTTTTTCACCGGGCTCGCGGCAGCGCCGGGACGCGTTTTCTCCAGTCGAAAGCGTGGCTGATAGCGAACATCCAGGCTCGCCGAAAGCGGCTGCGAAAAATCCATCCTGCCCTGACTGAAGGCGCCCGAGCCCGGATGATAGACGCGCGGTTGATAACCCGGGCCGGGCAGGCGGACCAGGCTCAAGTGCTGACGCACGGTCAAGGCCTTGGGATTGCTGCTGACCGCGCGCACGAACGCTCCCTCGCCTGCACCCGCCAGGGTCAGCAAGCCACCCAGTTCGGTGTTGTCGGGAAAACTCCTGGCGTCGTCGAGTAGTGGCACGCTGCGCTTGTCATCCACTGCGTAGTCGCCCTGCTCGCTGGCCTTCAGCGCATCGGCGATGCCGTGCAGATCGCTGGTGAGCAAGCTGGATACGTCCACGCGCGCGACCTTGCTATCGCCAGCGAGCAGGTCACCCGACCACAGCACCGACTCGGCGAAGGCCTGTTCGACACTGGCGCGCTCGCGCTCATTGCTGCTGCTGGCGATAAAGCGCGTGTTGCGTTCGACCAGCAACACCCGCGGTCCGACCCGGCGAAACTCGACCATGCGCACATTGCCCGATTGCCCCCGATCGAGCCCTACATCGTTCGATCCCAGTCCATACGGCAACGATGTCACCAACAGGAAAGGCTGCTGCCATTCGCGAATGCCAATGACGATGCGGCCTTTGTCTGCGTCGGACCAGACATCGACAAAACCAGGCAGATGACTGGCGTCGGCCAACTCGTCTTTGGCGGGCGCTGTAGTCGCTGCCCATACGGGCGCGCACAGCAGATAGAGCACAGGACCAAACCATCGAGACATCGTCATCACTTTGCGCAACACGGCGCGGTAGGGTAGGCAATCCCTGCGAGTCTAGCGGCTGTCGACTTCGCAGGGCCGGACTGAAACCGGGGCAGGGGATCTGGGCTGCTCGGCAGCCAACGTTCAATGCAGTGCACTCAGCGCAGCCAGGTGCAAGCCAGAGCTTTCACGCAGAGCGCGACGTCAAGCAGCGGCGATCAATTCGCTGCCATGTGGAGGAAAGATCATGAGCGGCGGGGCAAGCCCCGCACTACCTCGCCGCCCACCTCGACCTCAAGGACCCATGCGCCGAAAGCTGGAAACTCAAAGTCACTGAGACCGGAAGGGTGCTCGTGCCCTGACGTCATGTCTTTGGAGCGTTGCAGTTGCGCGCGTGGTCTCCCGCGGATTGCGCGAAAAGCGGCAGGGTACGGGACGCAGTATTTTTGCAGGCATCTCCGCCAGATGGCATGCTTAAACAGGCGCAGTGTCAGATCAGCGCCCCACAGGGATGTCCCGCAGCAATACGGGATGCGCGCTGCTGCAGGACGCGGCTCAGCCCATCTGCACTCCAAGATGTCGATCGGATCGCAGAACCGCAGCCACACACGGCACAAGCTTGGCCACGATGACTTCAATGCCGTAGGCCATGATCCACGCCGACTTCATTTATCTCAGCAAATGCCGCCGCGCACAGCAATCGATGTGGCACGTGGTGCTCTTGTTCTGCATCGCCTTGCCGACAGCAGGCTTGGCGCAGACGTGCGGATTGGCCCAAACTGCCTTTTGCGAGACCTTCGAATCGGGGCCAGCCGCACTCCAGGATCGTGGCCGCGGGGGCGAACTCAGTCGTAGCCGATTCAGCGCTTCACGCTACGCGCCCTCGCTGTCTACTGGCGACGGCATCACCTTCTGGGCCTGGGAGGCCGAACTTGGCATGATGGCCGGCGAGCCGGCTTCGTGCCGCAGCGATGTGGTCGGATTCCTGCTGCCCTCGCGCGACACGCTCATCTGCGATCCCACCGCCAATATAGCCAGCCGCTATCTGCTCACTGCCGTTGGCTCGCAAAACTACGGTAGCAATGCCTATCGCATCCGCCAGCCTTTCGACTTTGCCGGACGCACCGGCACCATCACCTTCGACGCCGATCTCGCCACCAATTTTCTGCTCGGCTATCTCAGCGTCGCAATCACCGCCGACCCCTCAGCGACACCAGCCTGGGACATCAATGGCCGCGGGCCCAATCCACGCGATGGCGTGATGGTAGTTCTCGTCTCCAACGATGCCCAGGTACATGATGTGCGCGACTACGCTGCCACGATCATTCCCGGCGAGGCGAGCGGCATGTCGTCGCAGCGCGGTCATCTGACCCGCGTGCAGCTGCGCCTTTCCCAGCAACAGCTTGAGGTGTTGACTTCCGAGCCCTCCAACGACGGAATCAATTTTCCCAACTTGGTCAGCCGGCGGACCGTGAACTTCAGCACGCCGCTGGATTTCTCGCGCGGGTATGTGTCCCTGCTCGGGCAGAACCACGCCACCTGGAAATACGCGATCACCTTCGGTGGGCTGCCACGCCCGATGCGCTCCTGGAATGTGTACTGGGACAACATCGGCTTCGATGGTCCGGCACTCACGTCAACTCGCGAGTACGAAATCCCGGATGCGGGCATTCCATCCAGCAAGACCGTCATCGACGAGTATCCCGCTGGGGTATTCCACACTACGGTGCATCAGGGACATAGCCTCGGCTATGTCATCCCGAACGGCGCCGCGACCATGAGCGCGCCACTGACGTTCACCGGCGTGCAACTCGCCGGCGCCACGCGCGCGCGTCTGGTGTTCAACGGCTACTACCAGGGCTATGACATTGATGGCATTCGCCTCGGTACCGGTCGCCTGCGCTATCAGTTGAACAACAACCCCATCCACGTCCGTGCCTTCACCCCCGGTGAAGTTGCCATGCTCGACACCCCGGGCCAGACCGGTGGTTACAATCATTCCATCGACGTTCCGATCTCCGAACTCGTCGAAGGCAACAACGCCGTTCGCTTCTCCACTCTGAATATTTCTTCCGGCTATCCCAACGCGGTCACTAACCTCGATCTCCTCATCGACTTCGATCTCGGCGTGCTATTCAGCAACAGCTTCGAATAGTTTCCGCTGAGCGCAAGGGCCTTGCGTCCGCGCTTCTGAGCATCGAGTGGCTTGCGTTGGTGCCGCATGGAAATTTTCGCTCTGCTTCAGGGCAGCCCCGTGAGATGCCGTCTTGACGACGACGCGGTGTCTGGATGGCATCTCGCAGCGAGGCGCTACCGGATGGCCGGCTATGGATCCGATTCGTCAATATCGCGCATCGACAGCTCCGCGAATGGGTAGATACGGTTGAGCAGGTCGACTGCTGATTCCGTCAGTACACGGCGCAGGTCGGCGTCGGCATAACCGGTATCCGTGGCCGAATGCGCAGTTTCCCAGAAGGCCTCGAAGATCGCTTGGCGCGTACCGAAAACCTGCGCGACTTCCTCCATCCAGAAGGCCGGCGCTTCGCTTTCAGCGTAGGCGCCGCGACCACGGCCAAAGTGTGCAACGGCGAGATAGCGCAGCAGGGCCGAGCGCACCAATCCGTTGAGGAACTCCGGCGCCCAGGCAACACTGCTGGCGTCGATTCCGCGAATCATGTTGTGACCGCGGGCGAGACCGGCGCCGCCGAGTGCGCCGACCAGGGCGCCGGCAATCACCCCGGCACCGAGCGACAGTCCGCCGCTTGCGAGATCTGCGATCAATCCACTCACTGCACCCGAGAACACGCCGCCGACGGCGGCGGCCTTGCCGGTACTAGCGGGCGCGGTCCACGCATAATGCTCGCGCAGTCGATCCAACACCTTTGCCGCAGCCGAACCTTCCAGACCATGCAGGTGAATCAGCGCATCGGTACTCGCCCGAATCTGCGCATCGGCGCGATCGGCCAGGGCTTTCATGGCGAGTTCGTTGGCACCGTCTGAAACTTTGCGAGCAAGTCCCATTGCGCGCAGGGCGCTGCGGCCACGACCCTCCGCAAGCGCTGAAAGGGCTTCACGATCTCGCGCCGCGCTCATGATCTGAGTGGCGAGAACCGTCAGTGACTTGTCGAACTGCTGCAGGCTTCGTTCCCGCCACGCCTTCATCAAACGCGCGAAGGCATCGCGACGATCGGCCGCAAGCACGGGAAGAATCCGCGCGAATAGCGCATCCTCCTGCACCCAGCAACGCGCGAAGGCGTCGAGGGTCATTACCTGGCGTACGATTGGATAGGGGGAGACGAAGTCGCACCAGTGCTCTTCCTCGACACGCTCTTCCGAAGCGGGACGTGGCGGTCCAGACTGATTGAGCAGCAGGATGACCGGTTTGCCGATCCAGCCAAGAATCTGCAACTCCGGCGCGACGTAAGCGGCGTCGCGCGGATTTTCCGCTGCGTTCACCACGTACAGCACGACATCGGCCGAACTGCGCGCAGCCTGCACGGCCTGCTGACTGCACCAGAGTGGCCGGTTGCGATGGCGGTCCCATACCTCGCGGAGTAGCCAGCCGATCGGGTTGTCGGCCTGACGCAGGCGCTTGGCCAGACGGATCGAGTCACCGAATCCGGGCGTATCGCAGAGGCGCAATTCATCGCCCTGTTGAGTGCGCAGCAGCACGTGCGTCTCGGCGATCTCGGTGACATGGGGCGCGTCGCGCACTTCGCCGATATCACGCTGCAACAGGGTTCTGGCCAGCGTAGTCTTGCCGGCATTGGTATGCGAGACCAGAGTCAGCTCAACGTGCATGAGCGGGCTCATCGCGTGAACTGGCCTGTCCGTGCAGATACTGCTCGAAGACGGCGGCATCACCGGCCTGCAGATCGATGCAATGCACTTTAAGTTGGCGCGCAGCAGCGAAGGCGGTCCAGGCCTGTCGGCGTTCCTGCAATCTCTGCCCGCTGCCCGACTGCGCCCCCAGGCGAATGCGATAGGCGGACTCGTCGACCAGGATCGCAATGGCAGGATTTTCCCTGGCCCGCAATTGTTCGAGCAGGACACCATGATGTTCGGACTCGGGCGTCGAGGCGAGATTGAACAGGACGATATCGAGATCTGGATTGCGCGCTCCGCTCGAGGTCTTCAGTTCGGCAGTGTCTTCTTCGCCCAGCGCCACGCTCGGAAACATGTGCACTTGCGCGCCGTCACCGAACTGCATGCGAGCCAGACGACGCAGTCCTTCGGCAGTCTGCTCGTCGATGGTGTACGCGTAGGGCAGCACCCGCAGATACGCTGGCACTGTTCGCCAACTGGCCAGAATGCGGCGGAAATAGGCCTCATCCAGCCTGAGCGGAAAGCGCCGCGTCAGCTTGCGTTCTCGGAGCCATGCGATGCTGGCCAGGCTCAGCCGCGGCAGGATCACCGCAATCGAGACAGCACCGGTATACAGATAAATCCAGGGCGCGGCATTCTCGCCATCACCGCGATCCCAGCGCAGGGCGGCGATCTGTTCAACGCTCGGAAAAGGCGCACCGATGAGCGTCGCAATCGGCTGCAACAGGCTCGACAGCAGAGCGTGCACCATCGTCGCGTCGAGGAAGGTGCTTTCCCATCCGGCTCGATATTCGAACATCAGCCCGCGCAGATAGAGTCCGGCCACCGCACCGATGGCCAGCATCGCGGCGGACAGGTGCAGAATGCGAGCGAGGCGTGCAGAACTCAGTGGCGCGGAGCGGGCCATCCAGTCACGCACGAAATCTTCCTGCCATTGCGCCACCCGCGAAGGCGATCGGCGCTGTAGCGGATTGACCAGACCGGAGCGTACGCGCTGCCAGAGACCGCCAATGACTACGACATCCGGTCGTGAGCGACGCAGCTGGCGCAGCAGCAGCCAGAGATAGATGGCGAGGTTCCAGACGATCAGGCCGAGCAGGGGGAACGCAAGAATGCTCAGTCGGTGTCGGTCCACGACATGTTCGATGACGATGCCAACAAGCAAGGCCAGCAGCGGAATCAGCTGGCCGATCCAGGGACGCCAGCGGAGGCGTTGGAACATTTGCGCGACTTGCGCCGACCGCTCGCCAATGCGCGTGCCGAGCAGCTTGGCGCGTTGCACGACAAAGGCCTCGGCACTGGGCGCTACGCCCTGACCCGCGGTCTGCCATCGCATCAACTCGGCGGCGGTGCGATCAAGCTGGACGCGATCCTCAGCCGTGATCAGTTTGTCCGCCACATCGCTGCGCTCGATCGCTCGCACCCAAACCACCGCGCGCGCGTCGGCCTCGTTCACGGTCCTTCTCGACATTCAAAGGGTCTGGGCATGTCCCGATTATGGCGAGTTTTGCAGGGCAGGTGCGCCTTGCCTTCGAAGGAGCTCGGCGAGACGCCGACCGCGCGCCGTCGTGGTTCCGAGGCCGCATCACATCAAGCAGCGCACAGAAAGTCTCAACGATGGCCCAACGTGGGAATTCGCTCCGCTACTCGAACCCACTCGCAAACATTGCGCCTTCGGCAGCGACCACATTGATGTTGCCGACAATTACTCGGCCGAAGGCATCGCGCGTAGCGCTTTGCAGGACAATGGCGGGGCGTCCATTGGCGAGGGCGGGCAGGCTGGCACGCAGCGCGTAGCTGCCGGCGGAAAGTGTCGGCGGCAGCATGAAATTGCCGCTCATCAGCAACGCCGACGTTGGCGTTGCGCCACGCAGGTCCTGACTGAAATCTCCGCTCCATTGCACGATGCCGCCACCGTCGACCAGTTGCAGGCGCAGCGCATGATCGTGATAGACCGGTGCACTGCCCGAATTGGCCACCGTGGCTTCGGCCGCGAACGCGGCCCCGAGCGGCAATGGATTGGGCAGGGCGAGTCGATCCAGATGCAGGTTGTAGCCGAGCGTGCGCGCAATGGGCGCGAGTGTGGCGGCGAAGCCAGCTTCCTCGTGCTTGCCGGCGGGACCGATAAAACTGAAATGATAGAGCCGGACCAGTGATTCGA
>JAYSZM010000070.1:0-8425 GCA_043738015.1 Lysobacterales bacterium | reverse complement strand
TAACGCCGCGTTAAGCCGCCGCACGGCAGCGAGTGGTTTTCACGTGCCGCCGGGACGGTCGGCTTGAACGCATAGTTAGACACGCGCAGTAGCTGACGGTGCGAACCGGAACGGGAAGCGAAGCTGCCGATAGAAAAGTTGTGCCGCATGGGCGGAGCATAGAACCACACCGGGCTGAACTGGAAATAGCGCAACGCGAAGCCAACCGCTTGAGCCCGCAAACGGAAGAAGCTGCGCCGGACTCAGCGTTTGATGTGGCGATGGTGTTCACCGGGCCACGAGAATACCGACCGCGGGCTGGCCGTATCCGACCTTGCGCCCTGGCTGAAAAAAGAAGAAGCACACCGCACGCAACCGCGCGACCGACACCAACAAGAATTGCGAACCCCGAGGTCTAACGCCGCGTTCAGCAGCCGCGCGGCAGCGAGGGGTTTTTCACGTGCCGCCGGGACGGTTGGCTTGAACGAATAGTTAGACTGCACGCTGTTTAAGCACCGAAGGCTCTACTGCGGGAGCTTGCCAAAGTTGTAGAAGGTAGCGGTCGTAGCCTTCCAGGCCGTCGGTTGAGCGTGGAGTGAGGCCAGAGTAGCTGACGCGGACACGGTACATGCCTGAAGGGACTTCGATTCGCGTTGCATCGGGAAAGTAGTCGGTGCAACCTGCGGCAACGATGCGACCGCTCTTTACCAAGAGCGAACACTCGACAACATGATCAGGCGTATCGAAGTCGGACGTTGGCTCACTGGAAAGGATCTCGATCGTGACGGGCACGGCCATGTTGCGGACGGTGCCAACACCTACGACGCCAGGGGCAACGGCAAGAAGCCGTGCTTCTGTCTCACTATTCCAAGCGTCCGACAGATCACCATTCGCAGGTTCGTCCTGCACATAGAACTGAAAGTAGTCCGCGAAGAGTTCAAGGTCGAGACGACGCATAACTGCAGTCTAACACCGCGTCGCGTTAAGCCGCCGCCGCACGGCAGCAGTAGGTTTGAACGAAAGACTCCCACGGCGCCGGAACACATGGCGAGACGTACGGATCCGCTCACAACCGCGACAGCCGTGCGTGGAATCCATTTTGCCCCGCGTGCCTGCTGCAATCCGACACGACTCACGCAACGCGAACGGCAATGACCTTGAACGCCGGTGAGGGAGAAAGAACCTCGATGCCCAGGACGGAACCGGACGCACGCAGGTCAATGTTGAACCAGTGTGGACTGGCGAACGCAACGGTTTCAGCGGCTGATATCTCGCTTTGACGGATGGGCTGACTCTGGAGCAGATAGACGTACCCGGCGTTGGCTTGGGAATCGTAGGTACATCTTTCGACGAGTTGAGCAGCGAGTGAATCTGCAATGGCGGAGTAGCCCTCGCCTCGCAGCGCGGCCGAGACAGCGTCTGCAAGGTCCGGCAGCGAGTGATCGAGTCGGTGCGTCATACACGGTCTCACGCCGCGCCCAACCGCGTGACCATGCCGCAAATTGAGTGGCGCAATGCCTTTCGATCATTGCGCCCTGCTCGCTCACACTCGGCTACTGCGCTTCAAATTCGTACCTCGCCGGAAAGTACACCTTTCCATCCTGTTCGTAACGAACAAAGCCGCCGTTGTTGATGATCGAAAGCGGCTTGGATGCCAGAGTTGCGAAGAAGTGATCGAGCGACTGGATTGTTGGCGGGCCATCAAGCGAATCCATATCCGAAAGGCGCACCGAGCCTGCGTACTTGCCCTTGGTGATCAGCAGCCAGCGCTCGGCGTCACCCGGGATGTAGGCGAATGCGATCGCAGAGCGTATGCCGGCTGGAATGCGATGCACGGAACCATAGTGCAGGCTGAGGTGGTTCTCGAGTTCGTAGTGCAGCTCCGCCCACTGGCAGGCAGGCGCGAGGACCAGTGCCGGCTGGCCGTCGACGACGAACAGGTTGGCGCCATCATGCGATGCATAGATCTGCCTGAGTTGTTTGGTCGCCTTGCCGGTCAGGCCGGCCAGGGCAGCGGCAGCGGCGGGTTTGCCAGCGGCGTGGGACACGGCAAATTCCACGGAGTTTTTGCCGACTCTGGGCTTGCTGGAAGCCGTTGGGTTGCCCCAGATGCTCTGCCGCTTCCTGCCCAGGATCTTCGCCAATGAAGCTAGCGCGTCTAGCGGAATGGCGCTCTTCGCGACTTCGGCCCGCCGCTGCCGGAGTGGCGGCGCTATGTCCCATTCTGCCGCATGTGCCGTGATCGCCAGAACGACGGCGCGTTCGAGTTCAGGCAGCACGCCATGCAGAGCGTCTTCCAGCGCAAGGCCAGGGTCCTTCGCAAAGCGTGCATTGATCAACGCGATTTGAGCGGCCGCTTTGTCCGCTGGCGTTGAGCCACGCTCCTGGATTTGGCGAAACCCTTCGGCAATCTCCATCACATCGAATTTCGTTGCCCGCTTTGCCGGCGCGGATGCCAGCACTTCGGTCAACACACGGTGCGCGCCTTGGCAGCCCTGTTCAGCAGAAAACAACGCCACCGCCTCGAGTACTGGGCGCTTCTTACCGACCCAGGGGCTGAGCCGGTCGAATTCGACGCAGAAATTCAGGACGGCATAGAGCTTGGCGAACGCTTCGCCGTAACGGGCTTTGCGCGGCGTGTCACGCAGCGCATCCCGCAGCTCGTGAATCAGGTCGATGCTGAATTCCCCGTCCCAGCGCTCGACAAAAGCTCCCAGGTAGCTCTTCACCATTCGCGTCTCCATCGCAGTCGAAGTCGGGGCAGCGTACCCGCAAATGCTGGGTGTCCAAGGCTATCCATGCAAGCCTATCCTTCCAAGTCTTTCTTACTGGCCAGTTTTCCTCGATTCTCCTGTTTCCGGCTAAATCCTGGAATCTTTTGGAATTCATGCTCCAGCTTTGGCACAATCCAGCGATGAACATCGACTCGAACCGGGAGTGTGTGGAAGGGGAGCACGCCGATGCTCTGTTCGCGCAGGTCTATGATCGATTGAAGGCGATGGCGAGCCGACAGCTTCGGGCGGGGCGGGATTCGCTAAACACCACGGCGGTGGTGCACGAGGTCTATTTGCGCTTCGGTGGCAGGGCGCTGGCGTTTGCCGAGCAGGGCCAGTTTCTGGCCTATGCAGCGCAGGCGATGCGGCATTTGTTGCTTGATCGTGCGCGCAACCGCATGCGCCTGCACGCCGGTGGCGGTTGGCAGCCCACCGAGTTGAGTGGCAACGATGAGCGGCTGGAAGTGGAAAATGCCGAAGTGGCGTTGGCGCTGGATGCAGCCATCGGCAAGCTTGAGCAAATCGATGCGCGCGCAGCGAAGGTGGTGGAGCTGCGCTATTTTGCCGGGCTTTCGCTCGAGCAAACTGCAGACGCGCTCGGGCTGGGTCGGCGTACGGTAGACCGTGACTGGCAATTTGCCCGGGCGTTCCTGCACACCGAGTTGGGCAGCTGAGTTTGGCGCATTTATTTGACAAGCGGCGTTTCATACCTCTATGGACACCCTCGATCTGACCGATCCACAACCGAACAGCGCGCGCCTGCGCGAGCGATTTGAATTGCTGCGGGATTTTCCGGAGTCCGCGCGCGCTGCCTGGCTGCATACCCATGTGGATGATCCACACGAACGCCAGTTGCTGACGCGTCTGCTCGTAGCCGTTTCGGTCACCGGTGCACTCGATGTGCCCGCGCTGGAGCGCATCGCCCAGATCGGCGACGCCGAATTTTCGCCCGAGCAACTGCTGGGTCGTCAGATTGGTGGCTATCTGCTGCGAAGGTTGTTGGGGCGTGGCGGCATGGGCGTGGTGTTCTTGTGCGAACGCGTCGAAGACGGTCAATGCGTCGCGCTCAAACTGCTGCATCGCGGTTTGTTCAATCTGACTGAGCAACGCTGGTTTCGCCGTGAGCGGCAATTGCTGGCGACCCTTGCGCATCCGAATATTGCGCATCTTATCGATGGTGGTGTCACCGATCCGGGCATCCCGTATCTCGTGCTGGAATACGTCGACGGGCTTCCGATCACTGAGTACGCCGAAGTAAACGCGCTCGACCATCGCGCGCGTTTGCAGCTGATGACCGTGGTCTGTGAAGCTGTGGCAGCCGCACACCAACGCTTGATCGTGCATTGCGATCTGAAGCCAGGAAACATTTTGGTAGACCAGCGCGGTAATCCCAAGCTGCTGGATTTTGGCCTCGCCAAGTTGATTGAAGACGACGCTGAGTCGACGCGCTCCGTTCTCGCGGCGATGACGCCTGAATACGCTGCCCCCGAGCAGGTTGCGGGTGCTCCCGTATCCATGGCCACCGACGTCTACGCGCTCGGCGTATTGTTGCATGAGCTATTGCTTGGTCACCGCCCGAAGCAAGCAGACCCGGCTATGCCTTCCGCAGATGGTACGCCAAGCCAGCGGCGCTTCTTGCGCGGCGATCTCGACAACATCTTGCGCATGGCGCTGAGTGCCGATCCGGATCGGCGCTACCGCGGTGCGGCCGAGTTGGGAGAAGACTTGCAGCGGCACCTGGCCGCGCTGCCGGTGCGCGCGCACCCACCTTCAACGCGCTATCGCATGCAAAAGTTCGTCCAGCGTCATCGCGGCGGCATTGCGATCACAGCGGCGTTTGCAATCGGGCTGCTGAGCGCCCTGGGTCTGGCGCTATGGCAGGCGCACGTTGCCAGCCAGCAGTCGGCACGGGCGCAAGCACAGTCGGCACGCGCAGACAGCGTGCGGCAGTTTCTGGAAGACCTGTTTGAACCGGTGGAGCGTGGATTGCCAGAAGCGCGCCAGCCGACGGTTCCGGCTCTGGTTGCACGCGGGGTGGAACGATTGCGTAGCGAAGCCCATCTGGCACCGGCCGAGCGCATCGATTTGCTGATGATGTTTGCGCGTTTGAACGACCGGATCGGTGAGCGCCAGATCGGTCGCGCCCTTGGCAGCGAGGCCGCGCAATTGGCCGAGCAGCATCTTGCGGGCGATCACCCGACGCGCACCGACACGCTGGCATTGCGCGGCGCGCAGGCGGCGAGGGCGGGTGACTATGCAGCCGGCGAGCGTGATCTGCTTACTGCGCTTGAGCAACTGCGCCGCGTTGGCGATAGCGGCGAAGCGCAGATTCGCGTGCTCGATGCGCTGGCGATGATCCAGATGGATCGCAACGATCACCAGGCCGCGCTGGCACTGGAGCAACAGGCGATCGACGTACGCCGGCATACCTACGGCGATGACGCGGCCGAGATGGCCGCGGGTTACAACAATCTCGGCTATGGCCTGGTCGGCGCGGGTCAGTTCGCCGACGCCGCCGTGGCCTATCAGAAATCCTACGAAATCGACGCGCGCTTCGCCGATCCCGGCAGCTACGATGTGCTTTCCACTTTGTCGAACTGGGGCTGGGCCTTGGTACGCGCCGGTGAAGTGGAGCAGGCGCGCCCATTGCTCGCCAGAGCGGAAGCAGGCCTGGCGCTGCTCGGCGGCAAGCCACGCCTGATGCATGTGCTCAATAGTCAGAAGCTGTGCCGGATCGAGGCCTCGTACTGGCTGAAGGACGCTGCGCAAAGCTGTCCGCGGATGCTGGAGATCGCGCGTCAATTCAGCGAAGGTCGCGGGCTGTTCTGGGGCTACGCGCTGCAGCTTGAAGGAGTGCACCGACTCGAAACCGGCGAGCTTGAGCGCGCGTTCGAGTTGGCCGATGCCGCCCTGCAGCAGCATCCCGATGAACCTGAGCATGTGCGTGGCCGGGGTGGCGCGCTGCAACTGCGCGCACAACTCTGGTGGTTGACAGGCGATGCGGCACACACGCGTTCGGACGCGCTTGAAGCCCTGCGTCTTTTTGCCAAGGTGGGCGACGCCGACATCGCGATCATTGGCCTGCGCGCACTGCTATTGCGCAGCTGTGATGCGCAGTCGTCTGTCGAGTGTCCTCAAGATTTGGCGACGAACTTGGCCGGCGATCTTTCCCGGCTGGCTGATAGTGCCGATCCGCGCCTGCTCGGTCCCAGGCTGTGGCTTGCGGCACGCGAGCGCAACGTTCTAGCTTCCGACCAGGCGATTGAACGCGCGACGCAATGGCCTGCTGAGCATCCGCAACGAATCGCGGCGCGCCTGTGGCGTGCCATCGCCATCGCCAAGAGCGGAGACTGTGCCGCAGCAAGACAGGCGCATCAGGCAGCCTTGGCGGGCGGAGCAGAGGCTCAGATCGCCTATCCCTGGAGCAAAGACGCCCTGGAAGCTTGGCAGCGCAGCGATTGCGCACGTTGATTCGCAGCGTATGGCGCAGTTTTTTGCGTAGCGGCGTTTCCTGGAGGTGCATATCCCTACCAGGAGCGACCCATGCGCCTTTCTCAATGTCTTTTCGCGCTGATTCTGCCGCTGTCTGCTCAAGCCGCGGTGTACACCGTAGGCAGCGATGGCAGCTGCACTCACACCACCATTCAAGCCGCGATCACCTCTGCAACCCAGTCAGCGGGCGCCGATACCATTCGTATTGCGCGCAATCAGAGCTACACCCAGCAGGCACTGGTGATCACCAGCCAGACGCTGACCATCACCGGCGGGTCCGCCACCTGCGCCGCTCTGCCGGATGGCTCGATCACCTTGATCAGTGGCGCCGGCGGGGCAGCGTCGCCGGTAATGCGCATCACCACCAGCGGCGACGCCGTCGTTACCCTGCAGTATGTGCAGATCACCGGCGGCGATGTTGGCGGCAATAATCTGGGTGGTGGCATTTTGTATGAGGGCAGCAACAACTCATGGCTCGAGACTGAGCACAGCACGATCTCGGGCAACAGTGCCGCCTACGGCGGCGGCATCTATGCCTATGGCAACAATGGTGCGCGAGCGCTTCTGATTCTTGGTGCGAACACTCTGGTTGCGAGCAACAGCGCGCGCATCTCAGGGGGCGGCATCTATCTGTCCAGCGCCGATCTCGAGATGGAAGCGCCCGACAGCGCGATTGCCAACAACACTGCCGCCGACTTTGGCGGGGGACTGCGTGCGCTGGGCCCATCCCTCATTCTGATTGCCAGCGGGGGTGTCAGCACCCTGGGCACCATTTTTGGCAATCAGGCACGCGTCGGGGGTGGCATGGCACTACAAGGTTCAGCGGGTGCCGCAGGCCATATCGAACTTGAGATGACCACCGCGGATCCGCTCAGGCCGGTGCGCATTCGCGGCAACCTCGCCAGCGAGCGCGGCGGTGCCCTGCACATCAGGCCAGACTATGACGATGGCACATCCTCTGCGCACGCCACACTGGCGGGTGTCAGCATCGAGGAGAATTCAGCACCGACTGGCGCGGTGGCCTATTTGGACTACAGCAGCGACGCCACTGGTTTTGTCATTGGCAGCAGCCTGACGATGACGCCCGCGGAAGGCTGCGCGGCAAGCAGCGCCTGCAATCGCGTCATCAACAACGTATCGGAAACGATTGGCGGCGTCGCAACCAATGACGGCATTGTGCTCGCAGCCGATGGATCATTCATCCGGTTCGACGGTACCCAAATGCTGGGCAACAATGGCGGCCCTCCGATCTACAGCGACGACCGCACTGCGAACTTTGGCAAGAGCGTCTACCTCGACCACGTGGTGATTGCCAACAACGTAGTGCGTGGCGACGCGGTCGTGCGCGTTTTCAGCGGGCTGGGCGCCCGCATCCGTGACACCACAATCGCCCACAACACACTCACCGGAAGCTCCATCCTCAATATCGCGGGCGAGACCGAACTGGACCGCAGCATTCTGTGGCAGCCCGGCAAAACCACGCTGATTACCAGCACACGTGATGTCGGTCACGTGCTGGCGAGCGAACTCCCAAGCCTCGGCACTGCGCTGCTGGCGATCAACGGCGAGCCACGCTTTGTCGATCCCGGGAACAACAATTTTCGATTGCGCGCCGGTTCGCGGGCGATCGACATCATTCCCGCCTCCGCAGGCAATCTCGACGCCGACGGCCTACCGCGCGATGTGGATATAGAGCTCATCGCCGATGCGCTAGGCACGCGCGATCTCGGCGCATTCGAGCGGCAAACCCTGTTGCCGCTGGTACAGAACGGCGATTTTGCCAGCGATACGCGGCTGTGGCCCGAGGTGGTGAACAACAGCTCGGTGTTTCAGAACGAAGACTTCGTCCTAAGTCCAAGTAGCGGCTCGCTGCGCGTGTTCGAGAATGGTGGCTCGATCGCCACGCTGCAATCACGCCGACAGTGTGTCTCGCTGCCCGCTCCCTCGAGTTATCGACTGAACGCAGCTGGCCGCGGCTACTCGACCGGTCTCTTTAGAGACACGTTGAGCCTGCAGTGGCGACTGCGCGCCAACAGCTCAGACTGCACCGGCGGCGTGATCTCCGAAGGCACGCTCGCCATTCCCAATAACACCACCTGGGCCTCCGCTGCGCAGCCTGCCAACATCCCACTCAGCAGCACCCAGTGGACCTTCAACAGCACGCTCGAAATCATACTGGT
>JAYSZM010000069.1:0-4027 GCA_043738015.1 Lysobacterales bacterium | reverse complement strand
GGCATGGATGCGCTCGCGCGCCTGCTCGATGACCTCGTGGCCCAAGACCTCTCGCTGCCGACCACGGAACGACATGGCGTGAGTCTCTTTGTGGGTGTACGCGCGTGGGAGTTCTCCGAGTTCACCAAGCTGCGACGCGTGCCCCGGCAGAAATTTTTCTGATTTGCCTCTGCTGTGACGACTCGTCGTTTGCCGACAACACAAACGAATTTTCTGTCGGCTGAGTAACCTCGCGCGTAAGCAACGTCACCGCGACGACCAATGGCGCCGCTGCGTTCGACAATCCGATGCGATTTGTGCGTAACAATTTGTGACGTTTAAATGCCCGCATCCCGAGCGGTTCGACCATCGCTTTACGAGTAAACCCTTACGGAGAGGAGTCTTCAATCCTTGTCCCTGGCGGAATCCCCAGACAACCCGCCATTCGAGCCGATCGATGCCGTCGTCACCCCACGCTTTTTCAGCACGGGACTTGGGCTTGCGATTCGACGTCATCCTCGGGGCTGAAGCAGGGAGATTTGTATATGTGGAGCGAATCAGGGAAAGGGACTGGCATCGCTCTCGGCCTGCCGAGCACCGTCTTTGGCGAGAAGGCGTTAGCGGTAGCGGTCGCGGAATCGGTCGAGCCTTGCGGATCGAAGTTACTTGCACCCAGCGTGGAAGTCGCGCAGGCGGAAGGCACGCTCGTCCTGTTGGTCGACGATCAACCGACTAATCGCATGATCTTGCGCAAACAGCTCAACGCGCTGGGTTACGCCTGCGAGACGGCCGGCGACGGCGAGCAAGCGCTGGCGATGTGGTCGTCCGCGCGCTTCGCATTGCTCTTGACCGACTGCAATATGCCGGGAATGAGCGGCTTGGAGCTGAGCCGACGCGTTCGCCAGAGGGAGGCGACCGGCGGACAGCGTCGCATGCCGATCGTTGCCTGCAGCGGCAATTCGCTGAGCGGCGACGTACAGGCCTGTCTGGATGCCGGCATGGATGACTTCTTGGCTAAACCCACCAGCCTGCTCACGCTTGCGGACAAGGTGGGACGTTGGCTTCCGCTTCGGCGTAAGCCGGTGACGAGGCCGACACCTCCTGCAAACGTGACTTCGAGCGGTCCTGTTGATCCGGTGGTCCTTGAGGGCATGACCCAGGGAAAGCCCGCCGCTGTGCGCCGCATCCTCGCCCATTTTCATCGCGCCAATCAGGTCGATGCGACGGCGTTGCAGACCGCTCTGGATAACGACGACCTCCCGACAATGACGCGCGCCGCACACCGCATCAAAGGAGCAAGCGGATTGATTGGCGCGAGGGCGCTTGCATCGGTGTGTCATCGGATCGAGGACGCCGCGCGGACGGGTGACCTGCACGCTGCGACGCTACTGCGGGTTCAACTGGATCACGAACTGGAGCGCTTGAATGCATACGTCACCGCACAACGATCGTGAGTCATCGGTGTCGGCACTCGGCCCCGATGCGAGGAATGATCGGGGAAGGGGCGCTGAAGGACTAGCGATTCTGGTCGTGGACGATCATGAGTTCCAACGCAGCATGGTGGTGGAGATGCTCGAGGGTCTGGGCGCGCGTTTCGTGCACGAGGCGGAGGACGGCGCTGCCGCGCTCGAGATCACGCGTGAATTGGACCATCCTTTCGACGTCATCGTCACCGACATCGATATGCCGGGGATGGACGGCATGGCCTTCATCCGTCATCTCGGCGAAGCAAAGGTAACCGCCTCCCTTATCATCAGCAGCAGCCTAGATCGCAGTTTGCTGGACTCGATCGAGACCATGAGCGCCGCGTACGGAATTCGCTTGCTCGGCACCATCGAGAAGCCCGCAACGCCGAAACATTTCGCGGACCTGATCGCATTGCACCGAAATCGACGCCTCGCCCCGGAGCGTCTGCGCATCGTCAACTCGCCCTACCCGCTGGATGAGATCCTCGCGGGGCTGGCCAACGCGGAGTTCGAACCCTTCTTCCAGCCCAAGATCGATCTGCGGACCGGCCAGGTCAAGGGCGCCGAGGCACTCGCGCGTTGGCGCCATCCTGCGCATGGTGTCGTGTTGCCGCATGCCTTCATCAAGCTGCTCGAAGACAATGATCAGATCGGAGAGCTGACCTACAGTATTCTGGGCCAGGCCGCTCGCCAGTGTCGGCTTTGGCGTGACGCCGGGCTCGACCTCAACGTCTCGGTGAACCTGTCGGTCACCCAACTCGAAGTGTCGGCCGTTGCCGAGGCCGTGACTTGGCAGGTGCGCAAGCACGGACTGGAGCCGCAGCACATGGTGCTGGAAATCACCGAGTCGGGTGCGATGACGAACGTGGGCCCGGTTCTGGAGAACCTCAATCGGCTGCGCATGAAAGGGTTCGGTCTATCCATCGACGACTACGGAACCGGCTACGCGTCAATGCAGCAACTCTCGCGCATCCCTTTCACGGAATTGAAGATCGACCATTCCTTCGTCTCGAATGCCAGCCACCACGAGTCAAACCGTTTGATCCTGGAGTCGAGCTTGGAGATGGCCCATCGGCTGAATATCACCTCGGTAGCGGAGGGCGCAGAAACTCAGGACGACTGGGAAATGCTGCGCGACTTCGGCTGCGATATAGGGCAGGGCTATTTTGTCGCGAAGCCGATGGAGGCCGAATCGTTTGTCGACTGGGTGCACAAGTGGCAGTGAATCGGCTTGCAAGCGCGTAGTGCCGGCAGCGATTTCGCCGCCGATAGGGACCGCGGCCGGTGTCAGGGCCAGCCCGCGCTAGGATCTCGCAAGATCTCGCCAAGGCATCATGTGGTGCATTGGTCATACCACAGTGATACCATTGGCCGATGAAAGTGGCCATCTCGCTTCCGGACCCGGTCTTCTCCGCCGCGGAAAAGCTTGCGCATCGCCTCCGCATGTCGCGCAGTCAGCTTTACGCTCAGGCTATTGAGGAATACCTCGACAAACGACAGGACGCTGGGGTGACCGAGCGCTTGAACGCGGTGTACCTCGCCGAAAACGCGTCGGTCGATCCCGCCTTGGCCGCGGCCCAGCTTGGATCGGTCGACTATGAAGCGTGGTGAAGTCTGGTGGGCTGACCTCCCGGGCCCAGTGGGCTCCGGTCCCGGCTACAAGCGTCCCGTCTTGGTGGTTCAGGCCAATCCATTCAATGCCAGTCGCATTGCCACGGTCGTGGTGGCCACGATCACTTCCAACTTGTCCTTGGCTGCGGCCCCGGGCAATGTCCGCATCGCAAAGTCGGACTCCGGCCTGCCTCAACCTTCGGTCGTGAACGTATCGCAGCTGATCACGCTGGATCGCTCCTTTCTCGCCAGCAAGGCCAAAGTACTGTCGGGTGCTGCCATGGACAAAGTGGACAGCGGATTGAAGCTGGTCCTCGGACTGCTGTAAGTATCCGCTGACGATTCGTTCTTGCAGCGCCGGCAGATTCGGTTCACGTCGCGCTTACCGCGCGTGGTGGAAGCCCGCCACGACGCGCCCCGCGGCTGCCTCGGCCCACAGCGCATAGATCGCCGGTCCCGGATGGAATCCATCAGTTGCCATCATTGCTGCGGTGGGTAGATCGCCGAAGGGCAGGTGTTCGCAATCGGGTTGAGTGGCGACCCATGCTGCGAGGGCACTGTCGAGGGCCAGCGCATGACGACCCAAGGCCCAGCGCAGCGGGTGTGGCAACGCGGGAAAATGGCGCATTGGCGGGAGGCCGGAGAGCAACACCAGACGCGCCCCGCAGCGGGTGCGGAGGTGGTCGATCAGTTTTCGTTGCGCGTCGAGGAAGGCGCGCGTGCTGCGCAGGGTGGTAACGTCGTTGACGCCAAGCGAGGTGAGCGCGACGTCGCAACGTAGTTCGGGTTCGGCTTCGAGGCGGCGCAGGGCGCCGAGCGTGGTGTCGCCGGTGGTTGCCCGCAATTGCCAGTGCAGATCGAAATTCGGTGCTAGATGACGAGCAAGATGGCCGGCGAGTGCGTCGTCCTGCGTGCGGGCGCCGACGCCGGCGGCCGCAGAGTCGCCGAGGATCAGCAGTCGCAGCGGTGGG
>JAYSZM010000068.1:0-1755 GCA_043738015.1 Lysobacterales bacterium | reverse complement strand
CAGGTACCCACTGCGACCAAGCGCGCGAACGTCGTAGTTCAGTGTGTGCTCGGTGTTGCCTTGGAACGCGAGTTCCTTGGCCCAGTGCAGCTTCTGATTGGCCGCGTCGTAGCGCGGTGGCGCAGCCCAGCCGATCAGGTCGAGGCGGCCATAACCTTCCTTCTCGCGCCAGTCGTTGGCATCGGAAGTCTGTTGCTGCATGTCGCGCAGCAAGTCGCTGTAGTCGATGGCACTGGCATCGTCATCGGAAACATAGCCATCGTCGGAATAGGTCAGCACAACCGCCCAGGAGTGCTCGCCCACCAGCCCGGCGTCGTCGGGCACCAGCATCCCGAGCACGCTTTCACGTGGCGGATTGCCCCAAAGTCCTTCGAGTACCTTACGGCTGTCGGTGGCGTCCATATAGTGAAAGCCGCCGTCAACATTCAGCGTGACTTTCGCCCCCAACAACCTGAATTACCCCTCACGGAAATCCAGCTGCGCCAGGAATTTATCAACGGACTGGTCGGCGTTCTCCGGCTCTGGCGTGTCCTATGCGGTGGACGTGCGAGCCGAACACAACAGCAGTGCGGACAGCGAGATGGCCAGCAGGAAAAGATTCACAGGGATGTCCTGACAGTGGGGCGGTCGCGCAGTCTACGACAGCAATCGGCCGGGCGCGGCCGCCGTACCCGCGCTCAGGATCTCAGGCCCGTACCACGCCGCAGCAGGTGCATCGAAAACGCACCGAGTACCAGGGCGAACACCAGCATCAGGCCCATCGCCGTGGCGATGGGGACGTCACTGACGCCGAGCAATCCGTAGCGGAAGGCATTGACCATATAGAGGATCGGATTGAAATGGCTGACCCCCTGCCAGAACGGCGGCAGCAGGCTGACTGAATAAAACACCCCGCCGAGATAGGTGAGCGGCGTCAGGACAAAGGTCGGCACGATCGCGATGTCGTCGAACTTCTTCGCGTACATCGCATTGATGAAACCGGCAAAGGCAAACACCACCGCGGTCAGCAGCAGGGTGACCAGGGTGATCAGCGGATGCTGCAAACGCAGCGAGGTGAAGCACATCGCGACGATCAGCACGATGGCGCCAACCATCAGGCCACGGGTCACGGCACCGAGCACATAGCCGGTCAGGATCACCCAGTTCGGCGTCGGTGCGACCAGCATCTCCTCGACGAAACGCTGGAACTTCGACCCGAAGAAACTGGAAACGATATTGCCGTAACTGTTCTGGATCACGCTCATCATGATCAAACCGGGCACGATGAAATCGATGTAGGGCAGACCATCCATCGTGCCGATGCGGCTGCCGATCATCTTTCCGAAAATGACGAAGTACAGGGTCATCGTGATCGCCGGTGGGACCAGGGTCTGACCCCAGATGCGCAGGATGCGATGGACTTCGCGACGGACAATCGTCTTCAGTGCAACCCAGTTGCCGGCCGCGTTCATGCTGCTGCTCCATTGCTGCGCTCGACCAGGTTGAGGAAGAGCTCCTCCAGCCGGTTGGACTTGTTGCGCAGCGAGCGCACTTGGATGCCAACGGCGCTGAGGTCGGCAAAGAGCTGATTCAACGCCGTCCCCTTGGGTACATCGACCTCGAGCGTGTTCTCGTCCAGCCGGCGCAGATGCACGCCGGCGCTGTCCGGAATCTGCTCGCAGGGAGCCGCCAGATCCAGCACAAAGGTCTCGCGATCCAGTTGCGACAGCAGTTGACGCATCGAGGTGTTCTCGACGATACGGCCCTTGTCGACGA
>JAYSZM010000067.1:0-8498 GCA_043738015.1 Lysobacterales bacterium | reverse complement strand
CTGGTGCGATCCAGTCAACGGCGGCTTCTTGGGGCTACCGGTTTCGACGCTCAGCGAAAACGCAATTCAGGTAACTTCCCGCGTACGTACGGGTGAGTGCGCGCCGCCGCCTCCGGGCATGCCATTTCCACCGCCGGAACCCTTCGCCATTGTTGTAGAGATGGGGTTGCTGCTGCCTGGAACATACGACGTAGTTTGGAGCATCGATAACGTGGAGTCTCCACCCTTGAGCTTCCTCGTCTCGGATTCAATCGTCGTTGTGCCATTGGGACAGCTTCCCATCGCAGTGCCTGTGTCATCTTCGCTGGCCAGCCTTTTACTTGCGATTCTCTTGGCGGCATCTGCAGCTCGCCATCGTGCAACAAGAACTTAGGACGCAACAATCGAAGGGCATTGGGCGGGTGCTTCCTCGCACAATCAAGAGGTGCGAGTCATTCAATCCGGCGCAATGATATTGCGCCCTACGTCTTGGATTGGTGCGGCGGCGGGCCTCGAACCGCGCCGCACGGAGGAAACAGACATGCTGGACAAATTGCACAGCGCGCTGCGCGCTATGCGCGAACTTCTTGAGCGCAAGGAAATTGAGCGATTCCTGCGCGAGTTCTTGAGCCGCGACAATTGACCGTCCAAAACTGCATTCAGAGGTCTCAGCTTCTGCATGCGACATCAGAACCGCCCAATCCCGCTGACGCTTGCGCGTTGCATTCGAACGCGCGGGCCGAGCCCGCTCGAAAGGGAGCCCGCCACCGGCGAGTGGAAATTACTCTCCGTTGGGAGATACCAGTCAGCAAGCAATAGCCGATCGCATTGCGCCGAACCGCTGCGCTCGGAAGCAAGACGTGAAGTCCATTCAAGTCAGCCCATGCCTGCGCATCAATTCACGAACGCGAACCGCGCGTCAGCGTGGAGCCTTGTCGGATTTCGCCGAACTTCTGACCCGTGTCGATCCCTTCGAACGCGCAGAGTTCCTTCAGCGCGTACTCCATCACGGCGCGGGCATGTCCGGTGGCTCTGGCCAGCATACGGTGGATCTTGGCGTCCTTCTCGTTGCGGTTCTGGCACTGCGCCGAATATGTTTCGAAGGCATTGAGTGCCAACACCAGATCGGCGACTTGATTCGGGCATTCGCAGTCAACGGTACTGGCAATGTCCTGCAGCGCGGCGAGCTGCATATCGTCAAATCGTCGCATTGGCGCGGGTTGGTCGAGGCGCAACAACGATGCCTGTTCTGTCGTAGCCACCCCGGGTCGCGGAGCGGTTGTAAGGTGCCTGACGATCAAGCCGATCATGCTTGAGCGCAGAGCGCGGGCACTGACCGGAGCACGCATCAATTGCCGGTTGGGGCGACGCAGGCGCTCGACCACTTCCCACTTGGCGAATGCGTAGACAATAAGAGTCAGCTCCGGCTTCAACGCACTTTCCAGCTCAGCAATCGCTTCGTCGGGCGCATCTCCCAGCAGGGCCAGGTCGGCCACCAGGGCATCAATCTTCACTGAACCTGCGGCGGCGAGGAGTTCGCTACGCTGGTCGGTTGCAATGGCGAGGGATAGATTTTTCTGATCGGCATCATCGGCGCTGGCGCGAAGATATTGAGGCAGAGTGGCGTGGTAGACCGCGAGCTTGACCATGTCATTGCCTCAGTCGAATGGGAGTCCCACTCTCGCAGCAGGTCCGTGCAGCGTCGGTGACCAGTGAGTGAAACGAACGTCACAAATCCGTGGTCATGGGTGAACCGTCTTGTCTCGCTTCAACTTGTGCAAGCGGCGACTGAGACCAGGAGTCAGACCCGAGACGTCGTGGCGACTGACCACGGGTGCGAAGGTTTCCCTTCCTGGTCTGCGCGGCGACGGGGGCCTGGCTGAAGCTGCCGCATCGACCGGTGAGCCCCGGTCGGAGGTGTCTGCCCAGCTTGGGGTCTCACGTCTACGTTCGAGGCTGCGGCAAAAGAATCCCTCACCCCTGCCCACACCCGCGCTTGCGCGGGTGTCGGGGAGGAATCGGAAATCGCGCGTCGTTCGTCGCTTTCGGTAATTCGCGAGGTCTTTTCCGATCTCTCAATCCATCCCCAAACTGTGCAAGCTACTTGTAGCGCTTACCCAATGATCGAGTTGCTGGGATGTTCCCTTGCGAGTATCGGTTTCAAACCGCACTGGCGAACAGCTGGAAGATTCGACAGGTGTCGAGCTATTGATTGCGTGCGTCGGTGGGCGGATAGTTGCGCCTGCCTATCTGGTGGGGGCCAGCGCCGCATTGCTGTGCGCTGGGAGCCGGAAAACTGCTGTTATCAAGCGTCCACGGGGAGTCCTATGCAAAAGCATGCGCGGTGGGAAATTCGATTCTGTTTGCTCGCGGTTGTGGCGTTGCACGGTGGCGTGAGCATGGCTCAGCAGGCCGAGCAGGCGCCGGTGTTCAGCCCTCCGCCGCTGCTGCAGGCGCAGTCAGCAGAACCTGTTCTGGCGAAGCGTGCCGGGGGCGTGGCCGAGCCGGGCCGGGCTGGAACCAATCTGCTCTCGCTGGGCGCGGAAAGCGATGCCATTCGCGAAGGACGTCAACAGCGTTACATCCTGCCGATCAAATACACCGAGGGCAGGATCTTCAATCCGGCCACGGGCAAGTTCGATGTCGTGAATCTGCGTTCCTACGGCGATCGATTCGTCGCGCCCACGATCAATATGGAGCCAGGTCAGACCGTGCGCATCGGCTTGCAGAATCAATTGCCGGCCGAGCCCGATTGCAGCCGTGGCCGTGGCATCAATGAACCGCATTGCTTCAACACGACCAACTTGCACTCGCATGGTCTGTGGGTCTCGCCCACCGGCAATAGCGACAATGTGTTGCTGTCGCTTTACCCAGGGGTGAGCTTCGAGTACGAGTACAACGTGCCCGATGACCACCCCGCAGGCACCTTCTGGTATCACCCGCATCGCCACGGTTCCACCGCCATGCAGGTTGGCAGCGGCATGGCCGGCATGCTCATCATCCGCGGCGATCGACTGCCCAAGGCCGACGGCAGCAATGGTGATCTGGACGTCCTGCTCAAGCCCTTTGCGCCGCGCACGCGCGATGACTACAGCGAGGAAATGCTGATCCAGCAGATTCCCTATGCCTGCTTTGACGATGCCGGCAATATCGAGGTCGATCCGGTAACCAAGCGCTGGATCTGCAAGGAAGGTCAAGTCGCCAAGATCGAGGACTTCAAGAAGCAGATGACCGGCGGCGTGTGGAAGGCATCGGGTCGTTACACCTCGCTCAATGGTCATGTCCGTCCCAACTTGCCGATGACGGCCGGTCGCCTGTATCGCTGGCGTTTTGTCCACGCTGGCGTGCGTGAGAGCATCGCACTGCGCATCCGCAAGATCGGCGATGTCTCCAAACTGCAGGCCACGGCTGGCAGTCCCGAGGAGCGCGCCGACGAAGTGGCCAAGGCCTGCACCGGCACCGAAGTCACCCTGTTTGAAGTCGCCACCGATGGCCTCACACGTTCCGATATCTACCCCAAGAGCACGCTCTATCTGCAGTCGGGATATCGCAGCGATGTGCTGTTCAGCCTTCCGGAGCCTGGGTCGTACTGCGTCTACGATGATGGTGCCACGGCCACTGGCTCGATCTCGGCAGCACCCGAGAACCCCAAGGTATTGGCCATCATCCAGGCCAATGGCGGGCGCCCGGTGACGGATCAGAAGGCCTTCATGCAGGCCGAACTGACGCGGTCGGCGCGGACTTTTCCGGCCGATGTGCGCGACCAGATCGCGCGCGATATCGGCACGATGCAGCTCACGCGCTTTGTTCCGCATCGGAGCATCGACAGGGCCGAGATCGACCGTTCCGGGCTTGCCGACATAGCCATCGACTTCGACATCCAGGGTTCGGACTTCATGGTCAATGACGAACCCTATAAACCGGACCGCATGGACCACACGCTGATCCTGCACAAGGCGCAGGCATGGCGGCTGAGTTCATCCGGTGGCTCGCATCCCTTCCACATTCACGTCAATCCGTTCCAGATCATCAGCGTGCGCAAAAAGGGCGAGGACGGCCAGCCCACTGGGCCCGAACTCACTGATGGGCAATACGCTGGCATGCTCAATACCTGGAAGGACACGATCTTCGTGCAGTCCGACGTGGTCATCCAGATCTATACGCGCTATCAACGCTATATCGGCCAATACGTCCTGCATTGCCATATTCTGGATCATGAAGACCAGGGCATGATGCAGAACGTCGAAGTGGTCCTGCCCGATGGCAAGGGCGGCGCAGCGGCGCAAGGGCATCATTGATGCATTCGTTGGTACTGGAGTTTGGCCTTCAGTAGATCGGGCGCGATGACCGGGAGCTGTTGTGCTACAGGAGTTCCCGCACGGTAATGCCGCGCGGGAACTCACTCGGCGCAAAGCATTGCGCCCTGGGGTTTCAATGTGGGGCTATTGCGCGGTGGTCTAGAAGTTGTAATGGCGCGCGACGACACTCGCGCCTTCCAGCACGCCCGGCGAGGTTTCTTTCGCGGTGTTGCCGCAGGTATCGATGTACTTGTCGTCAAGCACCTTGACGGTGTGATAGGCGTTGAACGGCGGGCCGAATGTATAGAGCCCGTGGCCACCGGAACCGAATGCCGAATCCAGCGTACCGAGAAAATCGTAGCGACTGAGTCCGGCGTGGTGATCGACAGACTGCACGCGATACCAGACATGGCTGACCAAGGCGCGCTCCTTGCGATCGAGGCTGACGTCAGTGACCACCAGACCATCGCCACCGAGATCGCTCAACTGCAGGCCGCTGCCGTTCCAGCTCGG
This sequence comes from Lysobacterales bacterium, assembly GCA_043738015.1. GTDB lineage: Bacteria > Pseudomonadota > Gammaproteobacteria > Xanthomonadales > Ahniellaceae > 0-14-3-00-62-12. The sequence goes on along the minus strand of JAYSZM010000067.1, from coordinate 3,708 downwards.
ATCCAGCGCACCGTCGTTCAAAACGCGCGCGCTACCGATGACGCAGTACAACTGCCCGCTGACCGGGTCGATGGTCTTGCAGACCGAACCAACGATCAGCACCTGGTAGTTGGCATAGAGCGCCACCCGCCGACCGAAGTCGTTGTAGCCGAAGTCGATCAGCGTGAACCCAGGTGCCGCTGTGCCGAAGCTTGGATCGACTGTGCCATCGCTACGAAAGCGCGCCACCACAAAATCATACGGGTCAGGATCGCCAAGGCGCTTGGCACTGCGGCCACCGGCCACAATGCGGTAATCGGGTGTGATCGCCAGTCCGGTGAAATATTCACTGGACTGGGCACCGCTGCGCAAGGAATGCAGGGCGATTCCGCCGCTGCCGAAAGCGGGATCGAGGGCGCCGCTGGTCTTCATGCCGATCAGCACGAAATCGACCTCCAGCGTGGCCGGATTGCGCATGCGCGCAGCGACGATGATGCGCGACTTCTGCATGGCGATGTCGACAATCGCATTGCCTGCATTGACGTCGACCACGCTCGCACCGCCGCTGCCGAACGCCCCATTGAGCAGACCGCTGGTGTTGAAGTTGTACACGTAAAGGCGCGGACCAGCGGGCACCAGCAGATAGAGCTGATCGCGGTACTGGGTCAGTTGCGTGTAACCGCTCGCTACATCGGGCATGCCCGAGACGGTGGCATGACCGGCGACACCGAATCCAAAATCGATGCTGCCGTCCGGCTTGTAGCGGGTCAGCACGGGTTCAACGGTGGTTCCGGTTTGCGCGATACCGCTGGTGACCTTGGACCCATCCGGGAACAGCACCAGGTCATGCGATTCGTTCAAGTCGTGCAGTGGCGTCAGGCTGTAACCTGGACCAGCGCTGCCGTAGCCAGGATCGAAATCACCGGGAACGGCCGCCAGCGTGCATGCGCAGCCCGTTGCCAGGGCCAGCGTCAGGATCAGATGCTTCATCGATTGCTCCATGATGGGAATGCCGCAGCATGCGCTGCGGTCATCAGGACAATCGAAAATTTCGGCAAGGAGCGGACAGGCAATGGCGCGCCGGGCAGAGTCACACGACAGGGACGGCGGCTGCAGCCGCCGTCCCTGATCGGCTCAGATGGTCAACGAGCTCCCGTCGAAGCGGGTAACACTGAAGCCGGCAAAGCCTTCGTGGTACGTCGCACGCATGTCCGACAGGAAGGCCAACGCCACCTGTTCTCCGAGGTACATGCCCTGGATGCCGTCAGACCAGTAGTGCACGCCGGCTATGTTGCGTCCGATCGCGATATTTGCCGCCAATTTGTCGAGCTCACCACCCACGGTGAGTGCGCCGGCATAAGGGTTCAGCGTCGTGCCGTCATCGCTGGCAACGACCGGATTGGCCAGCACGAAGGATTCCTTGAAGAACCACTTCAGGACGGTGACGCAGGCGCCGGCGATCGCGGCATGGCCTGCCGGATAGGACGGATGTGTCGGAGAGCCTTCGGCGAATGCCATCGGCAGCAGATAGCTGCCATTTGCCGAGTAGAGCTTGCCGAGCACGGGCGACGACAGTAGCGCGCCATGAATCGGGTAGGCGCGCGCATGCGTCATGTCCTGATGCACGCGCAGCGCGAAGACTTCCGGGCGTAAAGTCCGGTGCACCGACCATTTCTGGAACCAGGCTGCCTTCAATGCAAGCACGGCGACCTGGGCCACCATCGACAGCACATCAGGCCCACCCATGGTCACGAAAGCACCGCGATTTGCTGATGATTTGTACGGATTGCCGTCGTCCAGCGCCCCACCACCCTCGCCGAGCAGAATCAGCGCCGCGCTGAGGAATGCCTGGTAGGAGAAGTCTCTGTGCACAAATTCGCCCAGGTCGCGGCCACAACGCGCGTAGTGCGGCGTATCCAGCACCGCGGAGCGCGTCGGGGCGATGCCATTCTGGATGCTGACGCAATCGGTCACTGAGGTCATGAAGTCGACGCCCGGCGCACCTGCCGCGTACTTCTGGCTGATTGTCATCAGCCCGAACGGCACGTCCTTCAGCAGAAACTGGGAGAGGTAAGGACCGGTGCGCTCGCCGGCGGTAGTGCCGCGGAACAGGTTCTGTACCGTCAGGTCGCGGAACAACGCGAAGCGACGCAGATCCGCGACTGCCTCGGCTGCCAGCGGATGGTTGACGTACTGTGAGAACGGCACATCGCGCAGCAAGGCCATCCAGTAAACCTCGGCCATCTCCGCGCCGCGTTGCTCGCTGGAAAACTTGGGCGCCGGATCGATACGCAGACGCATCGGATCGGCGCCTTCCAGCTGATACGCGATCGCCGATTGCGGGCTGACCTGCTTCATCGTGCCACCCATCGGCACCGCCGCCCAATCCACGTCAAGATTGCTGATGCAGGCGCGACGCAGCGCAGCGTAGGCCGCCGGGTTCACTTCGCCGAGGGCGTCGTGCGGCAGACCCTTGGAATAGCAGGCCGCGAAATTGCCGACTTCAGGCTCATCGAGATTGCCATGGGCATCTTCAACATAGCTGGCCAGGTTGCTGTAGGCACGATCCACACGCAGCTGGATGGCCTTGACGCCACGCGGATTGAGGGTCGGTCGCGGGATGAAGCCACCGGCCTTGGCCTGACCACTGGAGAGCACAGCGCCCGCGCCAACCACGCCCAGCGCCGCCGCAGCTCCGGCACCACCGAGAAATCCGCGTCGATCAATTTTCACGCCTGATACCGATCCAGCAGCGTCGTCCTGCACCTTCTGTTTCATGCGTACTCCGAAGAAATTATTGGGTCCAGCATGAGCGCGAGGCGGGTAGCTGGTATCCCCAACCTAGCCAATAGACGCCGCAAACTCAATGCGCGTCGCACATCGATCCGGACCAATCGCCCTACTGGCGCGGTATTACGCGCAAAACGCGACCGAAGGATTTGTCGGTCAAGAGGTAGATCGCGCCGTCAGGGCCGGTGCGTACATCGCGGAATCGAGTCCGCAGTTCGGCGAACAAGGGTTCCTGCGTGCCGGCGCGTCCTTCCACCAGTGGGATCCGCTGCACGACCTGGCCTGCCAGTGCCGCAACGAACAGGCTTCCACGCCACTGCGGAAACAGCGAACCTCGGTACAGCGTCATGCCTGCCGGCGCGATCGACGGGGTCCACTGCAACAATGGCTGTTCGAGGCCTGGCTTCTCAGTGAACGGACTGATGATCGCGCCGCTGTAGTCGACTCCATAGGTGATCAGTGGCCAGCCATAATTGTGTCCGGGCAAGATCACATTGATCTCATCGCCGCCGCGCGGACCGTGTTCGTGCGCGTACAGCGTTGCCGACTCTGTATCGAACAACAAACCTTGCACATTGCGATGGCCGAGGCTGTAGATCTCCGGCAGCGCATTGGCCTGTCCATAAAAAGGATTGTCCGCTGGCACCGAGCCATCCGGCATGATCCGCACAATTTTGCCGAGGTGATTGCCCAATTTCTGCGCCTGCTCGCGATAGTCGAAGCCATCGCCAGTACCCATCACCAGGCTCCCGTCCGGCATCCACGCCATGCGCCCGCCGTAGTGGACATCACCGCGCTTATCGGGCCTGGCGATGAAGATCGGCGTCACGTTTTCCAAGGCATTGCCGACCAGCCGCGCACGCACGATGCGCACATGGTTCTTGCGCTCGCTGCCCTGCGCGAGCGACAGATACAGGGTCTGGTTGTTGGCGAAATCCG
>JAYSZM010000066.1:0-1778 GCA_043738015.1 Lysobacterales bacterium | reverse complement strand
GCGGGCGTTGAAACTACTGCTCGCGGGCGGCGCGCTGGTCGTCCTCGGCAACTGGGCCTACCAGCGCTGGGGCGATGAGGGCCGACGCCGCGTGGATGCGTGGATCGGAAAATCCGTCGCGCCATTGCGCTGAGCCGCGCATCCAACGATTAGTCAGATCTCGCGGCAGCGCGCCACAACCAAGCGGCCATCAAACGCGTGAACGCTCCGTGCCGCGCACATGCGCGAGGATCGCAGCACTGAGGATTGGCAACAATCCCGGCGGCAGGTCATGGCCCATGCCGGGAATCCGTTGCATGGTCGCGCCGGGAATTTTTCGCGAACAGTCGACGCCATGCGCCGCGGGGAGCAGCGGATCGGCGTCGCCGTGCAACACCAGCGTGGGCCGCGCGATCTTGCGCAGCACGGGTGATCGATCGCCCGAAGCCACGATCGCCAGCAGTTGTCGCTCCGTGCCGGGAGGGTAATAGCTGCGCTGCACGGATCTTGTCAGGCGCTCGCGCAACAGGTCGTCCGATGCCGGAAATCCTGGCCCGCCAAGCGCGCGAAACAGGCGGACGAAGTGCTCCACCCGTTTTTCGAGCGAGGCCTTGCCCGGTGGCCGGGACAGCAACAACCTCGTCACCTTCAAACTTGCTTTCGGCAAGCGCCGATCGCCGCTGGACGACATGATCGAGGTCAGACTGAGACAACGATCCGGCCAGTTCGCGGCCAAATTCTGCGCAATCATGCCGCCCAACGACGCACCTACCACGTGCGCCTTGGCAATGCCGAGGGCATCGAGCACGCCGACCGCATCCGCCGCCATGTCGTCGATCCGGTATGGCGCCCGCACCGGAAGATGCAGGGCATAGCGCAGGGTGGCCAGCGCCAGGTTCACCGGCATCGCGCTGTCTATCTTGCTGGACAGGCCGATATCGCGATTGTCGAAGCGGATCACGTAGTAGCCCGCATCCGCCAGGGTGCGACAGAACGAGTCCGGCCACGCGAGCAGCTGCATGCCGAGCCCCATGATCAACAGCACGGCTGGGTGGGTGGGATCGCCTAATGTTTCGACTTCGAGTTGCAGGCCATTGGTGGAAAGCTGTGCCACGCGGGCGCTCCTGATTTTCGGTGCATGCAGTCACTACATGCAAAGGGCGGGTGCAGAGAGTGCCCTATCCGAGACGGAAAATCGCGCAGGCTTTGCGTCGGTCACGCGTCTGCGCAACCATGTCGGCATCCTTCGCCGAGGAACGCGCCATGCCACGCAATGTGAAATGCGGTTTGATCCAGACCTCGCTCGCCGGCAGCGCAAGCGATCCGATTCCCGCGATCCGCCAAGCCAATCTCGACAAAACCGTCGCGTTTGTCGAACAAGCCGGTCGAGAAGGCGTGCAGATCCTCTGCATGCAGGAAATCTTCACTGGGCCGTATTTCTGCGCCGAGCAGAACCCGCGCTGGTTCGATGCGGTGGAGCGCATTCCCGGTGGCCCGACGGTGACGCTAATGCAGGAACTCGCGCGCAAGCACCGCATGGCGATCGTAGTGCCGCTGTACGAGGAAGACGGCGTCGGCATCTACTACAACACCGCGGCCGTGATCGATGCCGATGGCAGTTATCTAGGCAAATACCGCAAGCACCACATCCCGCATTGCGCGCCGGGTTTTTGGGAGAAGTTCTACTTCCGTCCTGGCAATCTCGGCTATCCGGTGTTCCAAACTCAGTACGCGAAGATCGGCGTCTACATCTGTTACGACCGCCACTTCCCTGAAGGCGCGCGCGCACTGGGCTTGAA
>JAYSZM010000065.1:0-4091 GCA_043738015.1 Lysobacterales bacterium | reverse complement strand
CGCCATTGTAAAAGACGGTGACTTTGACCTCGCGGCACCGGTGGCAGTGGAGGATTTTCGGGCGATGGGGGTGGCACTCACAAAACTTGGTGTCCTTGTGGGTTTCCTCCTCCGCATCCTCCGCGAAGACTGCCAGGAGTTCGGGTTCGTGGTTGGCGTGCGGATGCTCGGCGCGTAGGCGCGCCAGCACAGAGGTAATCGTGTCGTCGTCGCGGACCTTGATTGGGTGCGGCCCATCGGCGTCTTCGATTTGGATATAGACTTCGTGTTCGTTGTTCATCAGGCTTTGGATTCTAACGGTTGGAATCCGAGTTTCTCCCGGACCCGACGAACGGGTTTCCCGTCGTCATAGATGTCCGCTCCAGTTCTGGGATTTTCTGGGGAACTTTTTTCCCAGAGATTCAAAAAAGCGGAGCGGAGGTCTGGGTGAGCCGCTTCCATCCCCCTCTAATCCGACTATGGAACAACGGCTGGTAGATATTGTGCAGGGTGCCGACTGGAAGCACCTGACTCCGCTCATGGAAGACTACGCGGACAAGGTGCTCCGCCGGTATTTCTGGCGTGGCTTCCGAATGAAAGTAGGCAAGGAGGGCCAACTCCTGGCCAACGGAAAATCGGCGGATGATTTTGTGATGGAGGCCATGGACGCTCTCCTGAACGGCCCGCGGGAATACGACTACGAGCTGACCCTGGAGCACAATCTCCAGCGCACTATCGAGAGCCGGATTTGGGATTGGAAAAAGAAGTCTGACCGGCAGCCCCTGCTTGATCGGAAGAAAGCCAACGCTGGGGAGGAAGAGTTCGATCCCTTTGCCATCGCGGTCGATTCGAAGACCGTCGGGCTATCCGAGGCGGAAAAGGAAGAGCGGCTCAAGCACCAAAAGATCCTCATGGCAGACTGTAAAGCGTCACTGAAGGGCGATGCCGATCTGCTCGGGCTCTTCGATGCCTACGAAGCAGGGTACTTCAAACCAGCGGACGTCGAACTACTCACCGGGATTCCCGCTGGCCGAGTCTCTGAGCTAAAGCGAAAGCTTGTTGGAAAAATGGATCACTTCAAAACCAATCACCCGTCGATAGAAGGGGCGGGTCTGTAATCTCCACATTATGACTCCCGAACCATTCGAATATGAACCGCTCGAAAATGTCTTTCGAGCCATCGAAGCAGAATCGGACGAGACTGAACTGAAACGCAGTCTGCAAGAGCGAGGTCTCAGCCCCGATAAAACCACTGAAGCGGTCTCGGCGAAGGTCGGCGAATTTCTCAAGAGGCAGCGGCTTTCATGGCAAGACGTGGCGAAACAAAAGCAGGCCAGGCTCGAAGCGGCTGCGGCACGTGTTGTCTCATGGGCGACCCGGAAGAAGGAGGAAATCGAAGAGGCCTTCGCCGGTGTACAGAGTGGAACGTATGGCCCAGCCGCGCAGATGAAATTGCAGGTGGCGTTTCGCAACCTCAGCAATGTCCCGCTGCAAGACAAAGCCAGCTTCCTCGATGAAATCGAGACGCTCCGCCAACTCAAGGAAGGCAAAGAGCAACCGGATCAACCATCGTGAACGGCTTCGCCCGCTACACCATTCCCATCGTGAAAGCGCGAGAGTTGATCGAGAAGCTCTGCATCGAAGATCCGTCTGAAATCGACATTGCGCTGATCGCCGCCTACGAAGACGCACCCGTTCAGGAAAAGGAACTGCACGGCTCAGAGGGACGCATGGTGCGCGCAGACGGCGTAGCGATGATCACCGTACGTCAGACCATCGAATCTCCGGGCCAGAAGCGCTTCGTTATCGCCCATGAACTGGGTCACGTCCTCCTGCATCCACACGTCCGGCAGATTGACGAAGTGAAGCTCTCCCAGGCATCGAATTGGTCGCTCAAACAAAGCCCCGAGGAAATCGAAGCGAATCTTTTCGCCGCCGAGATTCTCATGCCCGCCAGCCTTTTCGTCCCGCGCATCCAAAAGAAAGAACCGAGCTTCGATCTCATTCGTGCACTCGCGGATGAATTCCGCACTACGCTGACCGCAACGGCGATTCAGTTCATCCGCTATACTAAAGAGGAGTGCGTCCTCGTCGCCTCGAAGGACGGCCAGCGGCAGTGGTTTTCGGCCAGCGATCAATTCAGCTTTTGGCTCCATGAGGAAACTCAAATCCACGGATACACCTGTGCGGTCGAGCTGGCCAAGACTGGCAAAAACCACGTTCGCGCCAAAGATGTGCCTGCCGGCTGCTGGCTGCGCGACTTCTCTCCAGACGGAAAGGAATACGTGACCGAGGACGCGGTATCATCGAGCAACTTCGGCGGCGCGCTCTCTCTCGTCTGGATTCACGATGCGATCTGACTGCTGAGTCTTCGAAATGTTAAAACCTCAAACGACAAAGCTAGCCGCCAAAGCAGATGCCGCCTCTCGGCGCTGGGCCTTCCCCAATGGGCGGAATACAAGACGTAATGATTCGCTATCGCCTCGATGATCTTGGGTGGTTCCAATTTGAGTGGCTTTGCCAATCGCTGTTGAAAGCAACGCTGGGTCTGGCGATCGAGGCTTGGGGCGGGCACTCAGACCTTGGCCGCGATGCACACTGCGCAGCGGCTCTGATTTTACAAAAGGGTGGGACGCAAACTCCGGGTCCGTTCGTGTTTCAGGTCAAATTTGTCGAAGAGGCGAACGCTGCCGGCGCCAAACCATTTGAAAATCTGCGTCGAGCGGTCGCGAGTGAGATGGCCCGCGTCCGAGAGCGGCTTAACGGCGGCATCGTCACTGCTCCGAATGTTGTCGTTTTCCTGACCAATGCACCCGTCAGCGCGCGAGAGAGAGCAGAACTGGAGGCGCTCATTCGCAGGGATCTTCCGAACTGTTTGCCGCTGATTTGGGGCGCTGGGGACGTTTGCACCATGCTGGACGACGCTCCGAACATTCGCGTGGCGTTTCCACAACTACTTGGACTTCGAGACCTTCAGGAATTGCTGAACGCCGTCGTGGACCGCGCGATTTTGAAGCGCAGCATTCTCTCGATCGCCCGTGCTGCGGAACTGGCACCTGTTTTTGTTCCGACACGCGCCTACAACCGCACCCTTGCGACGCTGGCCAAGCACTCATTTGCGGTGCTCACGGGTCCGCCGGAAGTTGGCAAAACGACCATCGCGCGAATGATCGGTCTCGCGAAGCTGGGCGAGAAGTGGGAGTGCTTTGAATGCCGACTCCCGGAGGATGTGCTCAAGCTCCGAAGCGGTGAGCACCCGCAGGTTTTCGTTGCCGATGACGCATTTGGAACCACCGAGTATCGTCCCGACGCGGCTTTGGCCTGGGCCGCGGAACTTGACGGCATTCTGCGCGAACTCGACGAGCGGCATTGGTTGATCTGGACTTCGCGTCCAGCACCGCTGCACCTGGCATTGCAGCGAATGCACTTGCAGGGCAGAGCAGAAAAGTTCCCGCAACCCGGCGAGGTATTGGTGAATGCGGCGGAACTCTCGCGGAACGAACGGGCGTTGATTCTCTATCGCCACGCGAAAAATGCGGGCTTGGGCGATGCGGCGAAAACCGTAGTCCGTGAACACGCGAAGCTGATCATCGAGAATCAACATTTCACCCCGGAAAGGGCCAAGCGCTTTGTGCAGGAAACGCTGCCTGAACTGGTGGCAAGCAGCGCTTCGTCGAAGGAGGTCGCCGCGGCGATTGTCCGTGAGATTGAGGAACCCACGGTTTCAATGAAAAAATCGTTCGACGCTCTCGATGAGGGTCACCAGCAAATTCTCATAGCGATGCTCGATGCCGAAGGCGCTGAAATTTCGACCGAAAGTCTAGCGGCGGCCGTGCAACGGCTGACCGACGGCGAGTTGAACGTTGCGAGGCTTACCGACGATCTCTCCTCACACTTCCTCCACTGCGCGGAAAAGGAGACCTAACTGCATGTCCCAGCGAGCCAAAACTCAGACCGTTGATTGGATGCACCCGAGCTGGCGGGATTTGGTGATCGACCGCTTGATTGCACATCAATCGTCTCGCAGAAGGTTTTTGGAACGGTGCGGTATCTCGGGTTTTCTTCTCGCGCTTTCCAGCGCGGGCGGCGCGACAGGCGGACGCGATCTGCCG
>JAYSZM010000064.1:0-4094 GCA_043738015.1 Lysobacterales bacterium | reverse complement strand
TTTTCGTTTGACGAACATCAAGAGCAGCGCGGCAAGCCACGCTCTACAAAATCAACATCAAGAGCAGCGCGGCAAGCCACGCTCTATGCAATCCCCTCGGGGACAAAATCAACATCAAGAGCAGCGCGGCAAGCCCGCTCTATGGCTCCTAACAGCGGAGCCGGTCAATCCCCTCGGGACAGGAGCATCGGCAAAACAACATCGTTGAACGCGACCGGTGGGCTGAGAATCAGAACCAATCAGGTCGCCGGTTGATCGCAACCTGCTTCGGTGCGTTCGACAACGGTTTCGGGCGCCGGCAGGCACTACAATGGCGCCATGCTGAAAATTGATACCCACGCCCACGTACTGCCCGAGAGCTGGCCGAACTTCGCCGAGAAATACGGCGACGACCGCTTTGCCGTCATCCATCATCGTGAAGGCCGCCATCGCATCTACAAGGATGGCAAATTCTTTCGCGAAATCTGGCCCAATACCTGGGATCCCGAACTGCGCATGCAGGAATACGCGCAGTTTGGCGTGCAGGTCCAGGTGCTCTCGACGGTGCCGGTGCTGTTTTCCTACTGGGCCAAACCGCATCAGGCGCTGGATTTGCATCAGCATCTGAACAATCACAAGGCCGATGTTTGCCGGCGTTTCCGTCGCAACTACGCCGGGCTCGGCACGGTTCCGCTGCAGTCACCGCGTCTGGCGATCCAGGAAATGGAGCGCTGCGTCGATCAACTGGGACTGCAGGGCGTGCAGATCGGCTCGCACGTCAATGACTGGAACCTCAATGCGCCCGAGTTGTTCGAGTTCTTCCAGGCTGCGCAGGATCTCGAAGCCGCGATCCTGATTCATCCCTGGGACATGATGGGCACCGAGTCGATGCCCAATTACTGGCTGCCCTGGCTGGTCGGCATGCCGGCCGAGCAGTCACGCGCAGCCTGCTCGCTGATTTTCGGCGGTGTGCTCGAACGTCTGCCCCGTCTGCGCATCTGTTTCGCCCACGGCGGCGGCTCGTTCCCGTTCACCATCGGTCGCATCGAACATGGCTTCAATATGCGCCCCGATCTGGTCGCGGTCGATAACCCGCGCAATCCGCGCGAGTATTTTTCACGCCTCTTTTTCGACTCCTGTGTGCATGATCCACAGGCCCTGCGCTATCTGATCGATGTCGTCGGCGCCGAGCATGTGATGCTCGGCACCGACTATCCCTTCCCGCTGGGTGAGCAACGCCCTGGAAGCGGCATCGAAGCGCTGGCACTCGACCCTGCGGGCCAGGAGCGACTGTTCAACGGCACGGCGCTGGAATGGCTGAATCTTCCGCGGTCGCGGTTTGATTGAAGTGACCGACCACGCGCCCGGTACTGATCCAAACCTCCGCGCCGGCATGCAGCACACGCAGCAACCGGTACGGGTCCTTAAACTCGCCAGGCCGCTGTGCCTGCTGTTCGCGCTGATTGCGCTGATCGGCGCAGCTCATGCTGCCGATCCGGTGGTCACCGCGGTCAAGGTCAAGATCGAGGGCGTCAAAGAGCTTCAGCGCGAGGCCGTGGCGCAATCGCTTTCGATCATCGCCTACGAATCGCGCAAGAGCATCGGCAACGCCCGACTTTCGCGCCTGCTCGCACAGGCGCCGGGCGAGGTGCGCAATGCGATGCAGGCGTTCGGCTACTACAACGCCGAGGCCGTGGTCACGGTTGGCGCCGAGGACGTCAAGCCACGGCTGATCACGGTGCGTATCGAGCGCGGGGAGCCCGTGCTCGTGCGTTCGGTGCAGGTCGAGATCATTGGTGCGGCGGCGCGCAATGAACGCATTGCCACCCTGATCGGTGAATTTCATCCTGCCAAGGACGAAATCTTTGATCATGCGACCTACGAGCTCAGCAAGGCACGCATCGAGCGCGCGCTCCAACGTCGTGGCTATTTCGATCAGACCCTGCCCGATCCCCGCGTAGAGATCAGTCGGGCTAACAATACCGCCGATATCCGTCTGGTCTGGAACTCGGGGACACGCTACCTGCTCGGCGAAATCCGCTTCTCGGGCGCGCAGTTCGACGAGGCCATCCTGCGTCGTTACCTGCCGTGGAAAAACGGAGATCGCTACGACCAGGAGCGCATCGAAGGCCTGCAGCAGGCACTGGCCGGATCAAATTACTTCTCCAGCATCGAAGTGCGGCCGGATGTCGAGCATGCCCGCGATCTGCATGTGCCGATCGAAGTGACTCTGGCGCCGGCCAAGCGCTCGGCCTATCGGTTCGGAGTCTCCTACGACACCGACTACGGCGCCGGTGTGCGCTTTGGGCTGGACCGGCGCTGGCTCAATGACCGCGGCCACACGCTCGGCAGCGAGACCGAACTGGCTCAGAACCTGGCGTTCACCAGCGTCGACTACAGGATCCCCCATCATCGCGATGCGCGTCGCTTCTATCTGTTCGGCGCGCGCTACCGCGACGAACAGACCGACGTGGTCGATGCCACCTCGACCCTGATCAGCGCTGGCATGACGCGCTCCGGCGACAACTGGGCCGGCAGTGTGGGCATCAATGCCTTGCAAGGCAGTTTTGTCGTCGGCACGCGCGATGTATTCGACAACCGCCGGCGTACCCTGGTGGTCTACCCGGAACTCAACTTGACCCGCGTGTTCGCGCTGGAACGCATCCGGCCCGCGCACGGCGGCTCCTTGCGCCTGGGCGTACGCGCCGCCAGTGAATCCCTGGCTTCGGACGTCAGTGTCGTGCAGGCGCAACTGGAAGGCCGCTGGATTACCTCGTTCAATCCCGAGACGCGGTTGCTGCTGCGCTGCGAGCTCGGCGCCACCGGCACTGCTGATTTTCCTGAGCTGCCACCTGAGCTGCGCTTTTTTGCCGGCGGCGATCGCAGTGTACGCGGCTATGCCTATCAGAGCCTCGGCGACCGCGATGCTGCTGGCACCGCCATCGGCGGACGTTTCCTGACGACCGCATCGATCGAGTTTGAGCGCGAGTTGATACCTGACTGGAGCGGCGCCGTATTTCTCGATGCTGGCGACGTGTTTTCGAATGGCAGGCCCCATTTGCGCAAAGGCGTCGGTGTCGGTGTGCGCTGGGCTTCGCCGGTCGGACCGATTCGACTCGATCTGGCGCATGGCCTCGACGACCCCGACAGCAGTTTCGCGATCCACATATCTGCGGGGCCGGACCTGTGAAGCGCTGGCGTACGCTGCTGTGGATTTTCCTGGGCATGATGGTGCTGCTCGGAGGTCTCAGCGCGTGGCTGCTGCACACCGGCTCGGGACTGCGATTCGCCGTCGCCCGTGCCCAGGCTGCGCTGCCCGAGCTCAGCATTGGCCGTGCCGATGGCAGTATCGCCGGCGGCATCGAAGTCGAGAACCTGCGCTATCGCAATGCCACATTCGACATCCAGTTGAAGCAGGCGCATGCCGATTTGCGGGTGCTCAGCCTGATCTTCGGCGAGCCTACGCTCGACAAGCTGCAGCTGACCGCATTGCACGTGCATCTGTTGCCTGTCGCATTGGCGTCGACGTCGGCGCCAGCAGATCCGGCTCGACTACCGGCCTTGCGCATCCACGAGTTGCAGGCCGATGACATCAGCATCACGCGCGGCGCTGATGAGCCTCTGAAGTGGCAGTCGGTACAAGCCAGCATGCAGATGTCGTACACGACAATCGCGCTGAGCGAGCTGCAGGTTAAGCACGAGCAGTATTCCTTGAATGGCGACACGATAATCCTGCCCAATGATGCCTGGCTGATCGGCGACAGCGACCTGCGCCTGCAGACGACAGCGGCGGCTGCCGATCCGATCCAGGCGAGGCTGCGGCGCAGTTCGGCCAAGCTCGGGGCACCGATCCAGATCGAGGTCAAACAGCCACTGGATATCGTCGCCGAGTTGCGCCCCGGCAAGAAGTTCGAGCAGTTCGAGCTGGCATTGAAGCTCCCCGAGCAGGATGCCGCCGCGCTCGGGCTCGGCCCCGAGTATCCGCTCGCTGCCGAGCTGCAGATCGTCCGCACCGGTGACGCGTTCCAGTTGTCCGGTGCGCTGAGTCTTGGCACACATCAGGCGCGCATCGAGCCGGCGCAACTGCGCCTGCAGGACTCGGGCCTGCTGATCGA
>JAYSZM010000063.1:0-8639 GCA_043738015.1 Lysobacterales bacterium | reverse complement strand
ATCGGCGTTGGCCGCATCACGCGCTGCACGCGCGCGATCGAGTTCTGCGGCGGGCAACAGCTTGCGTGCAACGATCGCGGCGATCCGATCGAACTCCTGACCGGCGTTGAGCGCCACGCTGCGCTTCCCGCGCCAACGCGCGTCGGCCTCTGCAATTGTCTCGGCACGCGGCCCAGCTTGTGCTTCCGCCAATGCGGCTTGCGCGCGCGCCAGCTCGCCCAGGGCCGAATCAGTGCGCGCCTGATTGCGCTCCGACGCCAGACTCAGCACTACATCACCGGCACGCACGGTCGCGCCTTCGGCAAAATGAACTTCGGCGATCCGCTCGAAACTCGGCGACGGCAAACTGATGCGATCGCGCTCCAGGGTGCCCAGCGCGCGCGGCACCTCAGGCTTGCATCCGCACAGCGACAACAGCATCAGCGCGATCAGAATCGATGCGGGCTTCATGACGCCTCCTGTATTCCGCCCATCAGGATGCCGAGATGATGCGCGGACAGCACCCCAGCTCGGGCCGGGTCCAGTCGTATGCCAAGCACCTCGGACACCAGAGGTGCGGCGATGTAGGGAAAGATGCACAACGAAATCGTCGACATCACAGCAGCCGCAACATCCAGATCGGCGCGCAGCACACCGAGCTTTTTGCCCTGGGCCATGTGCTTGCGCAGCGCGCCGGCGATGGCGCGGGCGAATCGCTGAGTGAATGTCTGGCGCAGTACGCCCTCCTCACTCAATACCTCACGCATGACCAGACGCGGCAGCCAGGGATTGCTCGCGGCGGTGCGTGTATAGGCGACGACAAAGGCGCTGATTGCAGCCAAGGGATCATCGCCGGCCGCCTCGATCTCGGCGATCACCTGAGCAACTTGGGGCGCCACGCGCTCCTCGATCACCGCAGTCAGCAGACCGCTCTTATCGATGAAGTAGTAGTGCGCCAAAGCCGGCGTGACCCGCGCCTCGCGCGCAATCGTGCGCAAGCTGCTCGCCGCAAAACCGGCACGGGCAAAGGTCGATTGCGCAGCATCCAGCAGCGCCGCGCGATGATCTGCCGAGTTCGCACTCGGCCGACCCGGCGCGCGTGGGCGTGCAACCTCCGCGCCCTTGCTTCGCGGCGTCCTGGCGGAACTGGGCTTTTGCTCCGCGCTAGGCGTGGCAATCGGTCGCTTGCTGGACTTGGCCATGGGATATATTAATTGTCTGTGCAATTAACTGCAAACATGAGGCGTTTGCCCCGCTGCTCCGGCCCGTGATCTCGCAGAGCGGGGCTTGCCCCGCTGCTCTGGCTCGTGCTCTGGCTCGTGCTCTGGCTCTTGCTCTGGCTCTTGCTCTTGTCCCCGGGGGACAAAATCCCCTCGGGGACACGAACACAACACCTCGTCACACCGATCCCTACCCGCTCAGAACTGCATCGACCAGCTATTGATATAGCCGGTATCACCCGCGCCGTTGTCGTTGACGCGCAACTTCCAGATGCCATTGGCGACTTCGCTGCTGGCATTGACGGTGACTGTCTTGATGATGTTGTCGGTACCGGCACCGGTGCGGTTGTGGATGTTGTAGAGCGAGCCATCCGGCGCGACCAGATCAACTTTCAGATCACCCTGATAGGTATGCACGATATTGACCGCGACCGACAGCGTGGACGGTGCATTGCCACTACGACCGCCGACCGTGATCGGGCTGTCGACGGTGGCACTGTCGGTGATCGGATAATCCGTGGTGTTCTGGAAAAAGCTGACGCTCGTCGTCCCGTAAGTGCCCGTCAACGACAGTCCGGAGTACGCGGCATAACCACTGATTAGCACATGGTAGGTGCCCGCCTGCACACTGGCGATCGTGCAGGTTTCGCTATTGCCATCGGCAATCGATCGACAATCATAGGTCGATGTCGTCGGCGCTGATCCAAAGCGAACGTAGAGATCGGCATCGCCGGTTCCGCCGCTGGTGACAAAATTCAACGAGGTGGCACCCGCCGGTACGACCAGGGTGAACGCCGCCGAACTTCCGGTCGCACCCGATAGCCCCGTACGCGCGACCCCATTGCTCAAGACTCCTCCGACCGGTGCCGCCGTCACCGTCACCGCCTTGGTCACACTGTGGCTGGCACCGAGGTTGTCGGTCACGGTCAGGCGCACATTGTAGGTACCGGCCGCAGCATAGGTCTTGCTCGGACTGGTGCTGGTCGATGTGCTGCCATCGCCAAAATTCCAACTGCGCACGGCGATGCTGCCATCGCTATCGGTTGAAGTATTGGTGAAGGTGACCGCCAGCGCATTGACGCTGAAGCTGAAATTGGCGACCGGCGGCACATTGGCCGGCGTGCCCGAGGTCTGATTGACCCAGATCGGCGCTGACCACAGCAACTTGCCATCGTCCTGGGTGATCCGGGCGTAGTAGAAATGCCAGCCAACCGCGGGCGTCGTCGTATGCGTCGCTGTGCTGGCCAAGGTGGTGACCGTGCCATTGCGCCCCGGCACACCTTCGAGGATCTGCACCTGGGACACCGTGCGACCAGCCGTATTGGCGAAGTTGACCACCAGGTTCAGCGCACCGCTGTTATTGAACCGCTCACCCATCAGATGGCCATTGGCGGTGAGCACCACTTGTGAGTTTTTGTCGCTGGTCGCAAACACACGGCGCGCTTTGAGTGCATCGACAAAAGCCGTCTTGCCGATCGCCGTTCCATTCGGAATCAACACCGCCGTACGATTGGTCCAGCTCGCGCCCCAGTTGGCGCAATGGTTGTCCTGGTTGGTCGCCGGTGCGATGTGGTAGCCGCGCTCCAGCAGCGTCTTGAACGCGGGTTCGTAGGTGCTGCGACTGGTCTCGGTCTCGGTGGTGTTGTTGGAGAATGCCGAGGTGTTCTGGATTTCGGCGAGCAGCATCACCTCGTCACCATCGGCGCTGTAGGCCAGGGACGTCGAGCCGATCAGGAACTGCCCCGACGACGAAGGGTGATTGAACTGACCGACAAAACCCTTGCCGCGCATCGTCGTGTACAGGCTGGCGTAATCGTTCTTGGCGACAAAAGTATCGCCGATCAATTGACCGCTGCTGTTGTATTCCCAGGCAAACAATTCAGTGGCGTTAAGAATGTTCAGATGACCACCACCGGTAGTCACGCCCCACTCCATGCCGTACAGCGCCAAAAATCCAGGATTGGCCGCACTGTAGGTATTGGCCGCAGTCACGCCAGCGGCGTAGCGATTGCGCGCGGTGGTCGCGTTCGCCGAAGTGTTGGTATTGGACGAGCCATCAAAATAATGGTTGTGCTCAGTCGCCGCCGAAAAATCCAGCCCGCGTCCGCGCGCATAGATGAAACCATCGTTGGGACCATGCGCACCGGACTGAGCGGACTGCGAACCGGAGCAGCCAGGAATCGCGCCACCGCCATCGGAATCATTGCTCTGCGTATGCAGATTGCCGAGATAAACCGTGTACGGCAGCGAGCCGATCGCGGCGACTGATTTCTCCGCATGGGCACCCTGCGCCATCGCGGTGAACGCCGGCATGCGCACCACCGGCGGGGTGCCGATATGCACCTGCCATTCCTGCACGATGGTCTCGCCCGATTCGGCCAAGGCATCATCAACGCGCTGATCCAGCGTGCCGGGGCGCGTGCGCATCAGCAGCGGATCGCCCGAGATCGCGCTCAGCCGGGCACTGTAAAAGCCCTCGGGCAGGCGGCGCTTGCTTTGATCGCGTGCATCCCAGGGCACAGTCACTTCAATCTGCTTCTGGAACAAACGCTCCTCACCACGCCAGGTCCGCAGCGACTTGCTGCCGTCGGCGCCGAACAGCTCAAGCCGCCAGGCTACTGTCGAGGGATCGCGCGCATCGATATAGCCGAAGGCCAGTTTGAACTCGCGGCCCTCAGCAAATTCACCACGGAACGGCGCATACAGACTCGCCTCGAATTCGTGATGGTCCGGACTGACCGCCGCAGCGGAAGACAGCCCCGCCATCGCAAGTACAAGCGCACCCCAGCGCGCGAATCGACGCGTCTGCACCATGCCACACTCTCCCCGAAAGACTTGCTGGATGCCTACGGGCATCCGGTCGTCGGCCATGCGACGTAGCTGCGCACAGTCCGTATCAACCTTCCTTGGTCCCACCGCACGGCTCGCGGCCGCTGTCCAGGATTGCAGTCTGCAGGTCGCGCATAAAAATCTGATGACAGCGGGACCGCGCTCCTTGTAGCGGCAATCGCGGCGGCTGTCTTGCTGCGTCGCCGCAGTCTGCCTCGGGCGCGTTGGGTGGCGGCGGGAAGGCCGCAGGTCAAGCAAGGTCGATCAGGCGCCCGAGGATTCGCCGTGCTCATTGCCCGGCGGCAGAGCTGCGGGTTCATCGGCGTCGTCTTCGTTGGCGCCTTCGGTCCAACTGCCGGTCAGCTTCTTGCTCGGCTTGACGCCGAGTTTGCGCAACTTCTCGGCCTGACCGATCAGATTGCCGGGGCCCTCGCTGAACTTGCGGCGCGCCGTCGAGTAACTGTCCTGCGCCTGCTGGATGCGCTCACCGACCTGCTGCAGATCGCCAACAAAGCCGACCAACTTGTCGTAAAGCTCGGCACCACGTTTGGAAATTTCCTGCGCATTGCGGCTGAGGTCTTCCTGCCGCCACAGATAGGCGACCGTGCGCACCACAAACAGCAAGGTGCTCGGACTGACCAACAGGATGTTCTTCTCCCAGGCATGCTGGAACAACTCGCGATCATTGGTGACCGCCAGCATGAAGGCCGGCTCGAGCGGCACGAACATCACCACGAAGTCGAGCGACTTCAGTCCATAGAGGCTCTGATAGTTCTTGTCCGAAAGACCCTTCATATGCGCGCGCATCGCGATCAGATGGCGCTTCAATGCCGCCTGACGCTCATCTTCGGAATCGGCATCAGCGAAAGCACGATAGTCCGGCAGGGTCAGCTTGGAATCGACCACCAGATGACGCTCGCCTTCACCCGGCAGACGAATCACCACGTCCGGAATCACATGCGACTGACCATCCTCACTGCGCACGCTGGACTGACGATCGTAGTGGCGACCGCGCTGCAGGCCAGCCTTCTCCAGGACCTCGTCGAGAATGATCTCGCCCCAATTGCCCTGGGCCTTGCGGTCCCCCTTCAGCGCCATCGTCAGATTCTGCGTATCGGCACTCAGCGTATTGTTGAGCTGGGTAAGCATCTTGACCTGCTCGGCCAACGCACTGCGATCCTTGCTCTCGTTGACGTAGACCTCCTCCACCTTCGACTGGAAGCTCTGGATGCGCTCCTGCAACGGATTGAGCAGATGACCGAGATTGATCTGGTTCTGCTCGACAAACTTGCGACTCTTCTCCTCAAGAATCTCGTTGGCCAGCGCCTTGAACTGATGACTCAGCTGCTCACGCGCCTCGGTCAACAACGAGAGTTGCTCCTGACCACGGCGACGTTCCTGATCCAGCGTCGTCGCGAGCTGGGCCGCGCGCACATCAAGATCCGCATGCGCACGCCGTGACTCCTGCAGTGCCAACTCGATATCCGGCAAGCGCGCTGCCCGCTCCGACCACTGCGCACCCTCACGTACCCGCTCCGACAATTCCAGCTGTTGGCGCTGCAGCGACTGCTCGGCGGCGTCGAGTCGACCGCGCAACTGCTCCGCATCCCGCAACGCCGACTGCAATCGCTCCAACACCACCCGATGCTCCGCCTCCCCTTCCCCCCGCCCCGTCGCAAACGCCAGATCGCGACGGCTGCGCATAAGCCACCATAGAATCAGCGCGCCAAGCGCCAGGCCGATGGAGAAAGCGATCAGGTGGGTGGGGGTTAGTTGCATGGGGTTTGGTGTGTTCGGAAAGGATGACGCGAGAGAGAGGCGCTGATTGGGCATTGTAGGGGGAGAGTGGGAGGTCAGGTGTAGGCATTGGGACTGAGCGAGCGATCGCCAAATGCAGAGCCCGTCGTGAGGGGATGTGGGAGCGAAGGATGCGTGAGCTGAGTTCAGTCGCAGAAAACGACTGGCTTGGTCACCGGACCATTGCCGAATGTGGACTGGGGCTTGGTCTTGCCGGAATGAAGGAAATCGCGTAGTTCTGGATGCCCAGCTCTTCGTACTTTACGATCCAAAGAGCGCAAGCGGGCCGATCTATTCGAACGACGTCTATTACGGCGTGTTCGACATCTCCTTTGCCGGGAAGCCCTTTCGCAGCCATGAGCACATTGCCAAAGCCTGGCAGTCGGATCAGGATATTGCCCTGTGGCTCGCTGCCTTCTTCACGCTTGGTGGCGGTTACCTGTCGTGGGCTGCGCTCGGTCAGAGAAACTGGGACCATTGAGCAATTTCGACAATGGGTACCAAAGGAATACTTCACTGACCCTGGTTTCGCAGTGCGGTGCTTGCCCCGCTGCCGTTGCTGGTGCAACGCTGCCACCCGAAGAATCGCTGATGCTAATCTTCAACCCTCAGCCAACACTGGAGCCTAGGATGCTCAAACCTTACTACGTGCACGCACAATGGGATTCTGATGCGCAGGTATGGGTTGCCTCCAGCGACGAGGTCCCCGGCCTGGCCACCGAAGCCGACACGATCGAGTCGCTCATTCTGAAGCTCAAGACCCTGATCCCCGAATTGCTGGAGCTCAATGGCTTGCTCAATGGCACGCCCATCACGTTTGAGTTGTTGACCCGGCGATTCGAACACGCCGCCTGATGGAAAGCTTCACGCCTGAACTGAAGCGTCTGCTGATCGCCGCAGGATGTCTCTTCGTGCGCACAGGCAAGGGCGATCACGAAATATGGCGAAGCCGGATCACTGAGGTCCATTTTGTCGTGGACAGCAAGATCAAATCCCGGCACACCGCGAACGCGGTGCTGAAGCAGGCAGGTCTGCCGAAGAAGTTCTGACTGTCGGGCTTGTGCCGCAAGTTCATTGGCGCCTATATTCCTCATTGATTCCGAGTTGCAGAGCTCTGAAAATGTCACTGACCCCTGTTTTTCTGCACTTGTCCCTGCCCCGTCACCCTGCAAGTATTCCCGCGTCGAACTTCCACCCTCGGCAGAACCGCCAGTATAGGCCGCAGGAATCCACCGCAGCACCGACACCACACCGTGAATCCTGTAAGAATTCGCTGCACCACCACCCCGAAAGTCCTGGAATACACCGCAGGACTGCATCCCACATTGAAGTCGAATAGTGGTTAGGCGGATGGACCTGCACACCGTGCACTTTCACAAAGTGAGACATCTCGAAAATCATGAAGAAGCTAATCGGCATCGTGCTCGCATCACTACTGCTCGTAGCAGCACAGGCCAGGTCGGAGGAGCCGTTCGTTTCTCCGCTATTAGGTACGTGGGCTGTCGACACTTCGAGATTGCCAGCTCCACCTGAGGCTCGCCCCAAGAGCGTCACAATCATCTTCTCGCAAGTCGCTCCGGGGCGATTGACCACACGCGTAGAAGTCGTTGACCCGACCGGCGCCCTACTCTTTGCAGAAGGAACTAATGAGCTAAACGGCACCACTGCGCCGGTAAACGGGAACCTTGAAGCCGACACCTCGGCGGCCACAATGCCTGCTCCTACGGTGCTAGTGCTGCAGTTGGCCCGAGCAGACGTGCCAGGGTCAACCCGAATCTACACGGTTGAGCCCGACGGAAAATCCATGGTCGAGACAGCGGCCAATTTTGGTGCCAATGGCCAGCCCGTCATGCGCTTCAACTATTTCCGGCGTGTTGAATAGGTTCACGCTGAATACTTGAGGGCATCCGCCTAACAATTCGTTCAAGCCGAGACCGCTTCGCGGCTCGGCTTGCGTGCTAGCGTTTAGCACGCCGCCGTTCCGCGCAGCGGTCCGGCTTAACTCAGGCGTTAGATCGTGCCAACCAAGAGCAATGCACTTTGTTTTGTGGTTGGCAGCAAGGCAGCGTTTGGCGCGTTTCTTTCGGCAGCAGGATTGCGTCGAGGATCTTGGCCTCGTTTTTCCGCACAACGTTCGGCGCCGTCGTGTGCATCCGCAATCAGCGCTACCCTTTGCATCAACCACTCGGGTTCCCTGGCTTCGTCATGCAAGACTTTCCGCAGTCCCGCACCGGTTCTAACTATGCGTTCAAGCCGACCGCCGGGGGAGTCTTTCGTTCAAACCAACCGCTGCCGTGCGGCGGCGGCTTAACGCGGCGTTAGGCGGCATAACATGCACTTCAGCGATCTTGAAAACGCGGCACTACAGCTAAACGAGCTCTACGAGAAGCTTGAGGCGAAGCGGTACGGGCGCACCTGGACTACACAAGAACTTGCGCTTGGCTTCGTCGGGGACGTAGGGGATCTAGCCAAACTGATTCAGGCGCACACAGGCGTGCGAGATATTGATGACTGCCAGGCGAAACTTGGTCACGAGTTGTCGGATTGTTTGTGGTCCATTCTTGTTCTGGCAAACAAGTGCGGAGTCGACCTGCAGGCGGAATTTGTCAGGAACACCAAGGAGATCGCCGCACATGTGTCTGGCGAGCTCGCAAAGTAACTGGCAGCCGCCTAACATTTCATTCAACCCGATGCCGCTTCGCGGCACGGGTTAGTTCAGGCGTTAGACCCCTATGAAGCTTCTTCTCCCTGTCGTGTTAGTTCTACTTGTCGCCCTGGCGGCACTCGTTCGCCACAACTTCATCGTCATTGATG
>JAYSZM010000062.1:0-4108 GCA_043738015.1 Lysobacterales bacterium | reverse complement strand
CAGGGCCAGTTGCCACAGGAAAGCTGGTTCTCCCTGGGTCGCCTGCTGACCAGCG
Source organism: Lysobacterales bacterium (assembly GCA_043738015.1). Lineage (GTDB taxonomy): Bacteria > Pseudomonadota > Gammaproteobacteria > Xanthomonadales > Ahniellaceae > 0-14-3-00-62-12. The sequence goes on along the minus strand of JAYSZM010000062.1, from coordinate 4,053 downwards.
TCGGCGGCGAGCCGGTGTTGGTGTCGTGGAGCGGTTCGATGTTCGAGTATCTGATGCCGATGCTGGTGATGCCGACGTTTTCCGGAACGCTGCTGGAACAAACCAGCAAGGCCGCCGTCGCCCGCCAGATCGCCTATGGCGGCCAGTTGGGTCTGCCCTGGGGCATCTCGGAATCCGGCTACAACACCATCGATGCGAGCATGAACTACCAGTATCACGCATTCGGCGCGCCAGGACTGGGCTTGCAGCGGGCACTCGCTGCCGATGTCGTGATTGCACCCTATGCCAGCGCGCTGGCCCTGATGGTGGCGCCCGAGGAGGCCTGTGCCAACCTGCAGCGATTGGCTGCCGCTGGCCTCGAAGGCGAATACGGATTCTACGAGGCGATCGACTACACCACTTCGCGGCTGGCACGCGGCCAGACTGGCGTGATCGTCCGTTCGTTCATGGCGCACCATCAGGGCATGACCTTGCTGTCGCTGGCGCATCTGCTGCTCGACCGTCCGATGCAACGCCGGTTCGAATCCGATCCAAACTTTCAGGCGACCCTGCTGCTGCTGCAGGAGCGAATCCCGAAAAACTCGGTCATGCATCCGCGCGCTTCAGGCGATTCGGAGTCCAGCAATTCCGGCGATGCGGCCGAGCCCTCGGTGTACACGCCGATGGCGGCCGAGACGGCAACACCACAATTGCAGTTGCTGTCGAACGGCAGCTACCAGGTGATGATCAGCAATGCGGGCGGCGGTTACAGCCGCTGGCGCGATCTGGCGGTAACGCGCTGGCGCGAGGACAGTACCCGCGACAACTGGGGCATGTTCGTCTATCTGCGTGATGTGGTCAGCGGCGAGTTCTGGTCGGCGGCGCACCAGCCCACGCTGAAGAAGGCGCAGAGCTATGAGGCGATGTTCTCCGAAGGCCGCGTCGAGTACCGCCGCTGTGATCAGGATATCGAGACGTATTGCGAGATCGTGGTGTCACCCGAGGACGATATCGAGCTGCGCCGCGTGCGCATCACCAATCGCTCGCGCGTGCGTCGCACCATCGAGCTGACCAGCTATGCCGAGGTGGTTCTGGCGACGCCCGCGGCGGATGCGACCCAGACCGCCTTCGGCAATCTCTTTGTGCAGACCGAACTGCTACCAGAGCAACGCGCCATCCTGTGCACGCGCCGGCCGCGCTCCAGCGGGGAGCACGTGCCATGGATGTTTCATCTGCTCGCCAGCAATGGCGACAGCATCAATCGAGTCTCCTTCGAGACCGACCGCTTGCGCTTCATCGGCCGCGGTCGCAGCACGACGTCACCGGAGGCGATGATTGCGCCAGGGGCACTCGCCGGGGGTGCCGGCTCAGTGCTTGATCCCATCGTCGCGATCCGCTGCTCGGTCCATCTCGATCCCGAGCAGTCCACTACCCTGGATCTGGTAACCGGAGTCACCGCGACCCGCGCAGCCTGTCTGGCCCTGGTCGACAAGTATCAGGATCGTCACCACGCCCACCGCGTCTTCGATCTGGCCGGCACGCACAGCGGCATAGCCCTTCGCCAGATCAATGCCAGTGAAGCCGATGCGCAGTTGTATCGACGACTGGCCAGTGCGGTGGTCTATGCACATGCGGCCTTGCGCGCTCCGGCCAGCGTGTTGATCCAGAATCGCCGCGGCCAATCCGGCCTCTGGGGCTATGCGATATCCGGCGACCTGCCGATCGTCCTGCTCAAGATCGCCGACAGCAGCAATATCGAGCTGGCCAGGCAGATGATCAAATGCCACGCCTACTGGCGCCTGAAAGGTCTGGTCGTTGACCTGGTGATCTGGAACGAGGATCACGTCGGCTACCGGCAACGCCTGCAAGACCAGATCATGGGGTTGATCGCCACCGGAATGGCGGCGAACACGATCGATCGTCCTGGCGGCATTTTCGTCCGTTCCGCCGAACAGATTTCGGCCGAGGATCGCATCCTGCTGCAGGCGGTGGCGCGCGTGATCATCGCCGACAGCCGTGGTTCGCTCGCCGACCAGGTGGACTTCCAGATGCCGCCGGAAAACCGCATGGCGCGACTGCAGCCCAGCCACAGCCACCGCCACGAGCCAGCGGCTGCGCTCGATGCGCCGCGCGGCGATCTGCTGCTCGGCAATGGTCTGGGCGGTTTCAGCGCCGACGGCAGCGAGTACATCATCACCACGTCGCAGTCGCAGAAAACGCCACTGCCCTGGGTGAATGTGCTGGCCAACGCCGATTTCGGCAGCGTCGTCAGCGAAAGCGGCCTCGCCTACAGTTGGAGTGAGAACGCCCACGAATTTCGCCTGACCCCGTGGAGCGACGATCCGGTCGGCGCCTCCGGCGGCGAAGCGATCTATCTGCGCGATGAGGAAAGCGGACACTACTGGTCACCGGCGCCGCTGCCCTGCAGTGGTTCCATGCCCTACGTAACGCGGCACGGCTTTGGCTACAGCGTCTTCGAACACACATCGGGCGGCGTTCGTTCCGAGCTCTGGATCTATGTCGACCTCAATGCCTCGGTCAAGTATTCGGTGCTGAAGGTGCGCAACGGTTCTGGCCGAACGCGGCGGCTCTCTGCAACCGGATTCGTCGAATGGGTGCTTGGCGATCTGCGCGCCAAATCGGCGATGCACGTAGTCAGCTGGATCGATGCCGGCGACGGTCCGTTGTTCGCCCGCAATGCCTACAGCACCGAGTTCTCCAACCGCGTCGCCTTCTTCGATGCCGACGACAGCGCGCGCAGTCTGACCGGCGACCGCGCCGAATTTCTGGGCCGCAATGGCAGCCTGGCCAAGCCGGCTGCGATGAGCCGCGTACGCCTCTCCGGAAAAGTCGGTCCGGCGCTGGATCCCTGTGCCGCGATCCAGGTGCCATTCGAACTTGCCGACGGCCAGGAACGCGAAATCATTTTTCGCCTCGGCGTCGGGCGCGATCACCGGCGCGCGCGCGAACTGGCCGAACGGTTGCGCAAGGCCGGATCGGCACGCACCGCGCTGGCCAAGGTGCGCGGCTACTGGCAGCATGTACTCGGTGCGGTGCAGGTCGAGACTCCGGATCCGGCGATAAATCTGCTGACCAATGGCTGGCTGCTTTACCAAACCCTGTGCTGCCGGGTCTGGGCACGCAGCGGCTACTACCAGTCCGGAGGAGCCTACGGCTTTCGCGACCAATTGCAGGACGTGATGGCTCTGGTGCATGCCGAGCCTGCGCTGGCTCGCGCGCATATTCTGCGCAGCGCCGCGCGCCAGTACGTCGAAGGCGATGTCCAGCATTGGTGGCATCCGCCGGCCGGACGCGGCGTGCGGACGCGCTGCTCGGACGACTATCTTTGGTTGCCCTTGGCGACCTGCAGATACGTGCTGACCACCGGCGATGAAGCGGTGCTCGACGAAAACGTGGCGTTCATCGAGGGACGTGCCTTGGAGGCGGACGAAGAGTCCTACTACGACCTGCCCAACCCATCGACGCAATCCGCCGATCTTTACCAGCATTGTGTACGCGCGATCCTGCATGGGCTGCGCTTTGGCGAGCGCGGGCTACCGCTGATTGGATCGGGCGACTGGAACGACGGCATGAATCTGGTCGGCATCCACGGCAAGGGCGAGAGCGTATGGCTGGGATTCTTCCTCTACGAGGTGTTGCTGTCGTTCGCGAAGATTGCGGTACTGCGCGGTGATCTGGACTTCGAGGAGCGCTGCCACAAGGAGGCGACGCAGCTACGTCGCAACCTCGACGAGCACGCCTGGGATGGCGACTGGTACCGCCGCGCTTGGTTTGATGACGGCACCCCGCTGGGCAGTTCGATCAATGCGGAGTGCACCATTGATTCGATCGCGCAGAGCTGGTCGGTGCTGTCTGGCGCCGGCAGCAGCGAGCGTGTCATCACCGCGATGAACTCATTGGACCGCCACCTGGTACGTCGCGAGCACGGGCTGGTGCAGCTGCTCGATCCACCTTTCGATAAATCCGGTCTGGATCCGGGCTATATCAAGGGCTACGTCCCCGGCGTGCGCGAAAACGGCGGGCAGTATACGCATGCGGCGATCTGGGCAGCGA
>JAYSZM010000061.1:0-8676 GCA_043738015.1 Lysobacterales bacterium | reverse complement strand
ATATCGCGCTACGCGCGCTGCGCGGCAATATCGCGCTGAATGACATCGGCGACCAGGTTGAAATCCACGAAGTGGTCGCGGCGGATCGCTCAGGCAGTATCCGCTTCACCACGGCGCTGGGCGCCGGCAATCACGTGGCTCTGGAAACCGAATCGGCCGAGTCGACGCGATCCTTTCCGGTATGCACGCTGGACGAAATGCTTGCCGGCCGCACGCCGGCATTGATCAAGCTCGATGTCGAGGGCTACGAACTGAAAGTCCTGCAGGGCGCCGGAAACACCTTGTCGGCCTCTGGCCTGCAGTCGCTGATCGTCGAAATCAATGGCAGCGACACGCGCTATCAGTTGCAGGCCAGCGAGCTGGTCGATCTGCTCGCAAGCTATGGCTTCAGCGGTCACCGCTACGACCCCTTGCAGCGGGTTCTGTTGTCGGTCAATCCCCTGGCCGTCGATGGCAATGTGATCTTTGTGCGCAATCCCGAGCGCATGCGTGAGCGTCTGCGTTCTGCGCCGATGTTTCACCTTACCGATTGGCGGTTGGCGATCTGATCATGTTGATCGGCAGATCACCGCAGTCACGAATAGCTCGCTTCATTCGCAATGCGCGCCTCTCTGCCGCGGCTTGCGTCTCGCCCCCATCGCGCAGAGCACCTGGTGGATCACGCCAATGAACGACGCATCGCACGACGAGATTCCCCTGCAATTGATGCGGCTGCTGGAAGCCAATCCGCAGATGAGTCAGCGCGCACTCGCTGAGGAGCTCGGACTAAGCCTCGGCAAGACGCACTACTGCATCCACGCGCTGATCGAAAAGGGCTGGATCAAGGCGCGCAACTTCAAGAACAGTGACAACAAATTGGCTTACGCCTATGCGCTGACGCCGAGCGGCATCCGCCAACGCGCCAACGCCACGGTGCAGTTCCTCAACCGCAAACGCGCCGAGTACGCCGCACTCCGCCGTGAAATCTCCAAGCTCGAAGCCGAAGTCGCCTCGGCGAAGGCGCGGCGATAGTGCGCAGTCGATTCACCGAATCCGCCGTTGCCGTTGCCGTTGCCGTTGACGTTGACGTTGACGTTGACGTTGTAGAGCGGGGCTTGCCCCGCTGTTCTTACTCCGTTGTTGCCGTTGCCGTTGCCGTTGTAGAGCGGGGCTTGCCCCGCTGTTCTTGCTTCGTTGAAACGAAAACACCAAAGGCAGCGGGGCAAGCCCCGCTCTACAAACGCATACGAACATCAAAGGCAGCGGGGCAAGCCCCGCTCTACAACAGCAACGGCACATCAACATCGTGGGACGCTTCCATGCGGCTGAACTTCCGCACCCATCAGGCCCACCGATGAGCTTCACACCCGACCTCGGCAATACCCGGATCGCCGTGATCGGATTGGGCTATGTCGGCCTGCCCTTGGCGGTCGCGTTCTCCGAACATTTCCCGGTCACGGGCTTTGATATCTCGCAGACGCGAATCGATGCGCTGAAAGCTGGGCTCGACAGTACCGGCGAACTCCTGGCAGAAGAATTGCCGGCGCTAAAGCGAATCGAACTCTCGACCGATCCGGGCGCGTTGGCCGGCTGCAATGTGTACATCATCGCGGTGCCGACACCGGTCAGCGAAGACAAGCTACCCGACCTGCAGCCCCTGCGCGCGGCCAGCCAAATCGTCGCAGGCGTACTCAAGCGCGGCGACGTGGTGATCTATGAATCGACGGTCTATCCGGGTGCTACCGAAGAGATCTGCGTGCCCCTGTTGGAGCAGAGCTCCGGCACGCGCTTCAATCAGGATTTCTACTGCGGCTATTCGCCCGAACGGATCAATCCCGGCGATCGCAATCGCCGTATTGCCGACATCATCAAGGTGACCTCGGGCTCCACGCCCGAGGTTGCTTCCTTCGTCGACCAGCTGTATCGCCGCATCATCCGTGCCGGCACCCATCTTGCGCCCAGCATTCGAGTTGCGGAAGCGGCAAAGGCCGTCGAGAACACGCAGCGCGATATCAATATCGCCTTCGCCAACGAGTTGGCGATGATGTTTCACCGCATGGGTATCGATACCGAGGAAGTGCTCAAGGCGGCCGAGACCAAATGGAATTTCATGCCGGTTCGACCCGGCCTGGTCGGCGGACACTGCATCGGTGTTGATCCCTACTATCTGATCCACAAGGCCGAAGAAGTCGGCGCCGCGCCGACCCTGATCCGCTCGGCGCGCCTGATCAATGAGCAGATGAGCGCGCATATCTTTGCTCGACTCTCGGATGCCATGCGCGCCCGCAACATTGAGATGACGGGCGGCCGAGTTTTGATTCTTGGGCTGAGTTTCAAGGAGAATTGCGCAGACATTCGCAATACACGAGTTACCGAAGTCGTCAGCCGCTTCAGCGCGGCAGGATCGATCGTTGATGTCTACGATCCCTGGGTCGATGCCGACGAAGCCCGCCACGAGTATGGCCTGCAGTTGCTTGCCGAGTTGCCCAGCGCGCCGACCTACGACGCCATCGTGATCGCGGTGGCGCATGGTGAATTCATCAGAATGGGCGCGACGGAGATCCGACGGCTTGCGCGCACGCCCTCGGTGATCTTCGATGTGAAAGGACTCTTTGCATTGGACCAACTGGATGGTCGTTTGTGATGTGGACTCAGGCATGAGTATGGGGCTGACGACGTGAGTTATGCTGACTATGGTTACTCGTCGGCGGAAGGCTCTGGAACAGCAGAGGTGATCTACGCAGCAGTTGAGCGCTTGCTGAGCTTGAATGCCGTGGCGAACGCGCGGGTACTCGATCTTGGGTGTGGTAACGGGCGATTTGCTCGCCGCTTGGCAGGATTGGGCTATCGCGCCCACGGCGTAGACACGTCAGCTTCGGGCATCGCTATCGCAAGCAAGTCGGACCCAGCGGTCCCATTTTTCTGCGGCACTGCAGCTGCGCTTCTGCAGTCGGGAGAGCCGCCGTTTGATGCCGTAGTCAGCGTCGAAGTCATTGAGCACTGCCCTTCCACGCAGGACTTTTGTAATGAGCTCGCATCCTGCCTTCGGCCTGGTGGTTCCGCAATTGTCACAACGCCCTACCATGGTTACTTGAAGAACCTTGTGATCGCCGCGCTCGGCAAGCACGATAGCCATTACAACCCTTTGTGGGATGGCGGGCATCTCAAGTTCTTCTCGATGCGCACCATTCGCCGCGCATTACAGGATGCCGGTCTGCGCGTTATCTCGATTGATCGCGTTGGCCGGCTGCCTTTGCTTGCCAAGTCCATGGTTGTCTACGCGGTGAAGCCCGAGTGAGTTGGACCAGTCTATCGTTTGATGCTGCCTCACCGATCATGAGGTGCGGGGCCGGGCGTCCGGTTCGGTGCAAGCTGGCAATGTTATGTGCGGTGTAGTCGCCATCTACGCACATTCCGCCTCGGCGCCAGCCGTCCAGCGCGAGGAACTCCGCCACGTGCGTGACCACATGCAGGTGCGTGGGCCGGATGGGGCAGGGGAGTGGTACTCGGCGGATGGTCGTCTGGGCCTCGGCCATCGCCGGCTCGCGATCATCGACACCAGTGAGCGTGGCGCGCAGCCGATGCGCAGTGCAGACGGCAAGCTGGTGATCAGTTTCAATGGCGAGATCTACAACTATCGCGAACTGCGCGCCAAGCTTGAAGCGCTGGGTCGTGTCTTTGTGACTGATTCCGATACCGAGGTATTGCTGCATCTTTATGCGCAGCAGGGCGTCGAAATGTTCAAGCAGTTGCGCGGCATGTTTGCGCTGGCGATCTGGGACGACGAGCGACGCCATCTGGTGCTGGCGCGCGATGCGTTTGGCATCAAGCCGCTTTACTACGCGGATCGTGCCGGCGCATTCCGCTGTGCATCCCAGGTCAAGTCCCTGCTCCGTGCCGACGTTGATCGCGCGCCTGATCCGGCCGGGCACGCCGGTTTCATGATGTGGGGCTCGGTGCCCGAACCCTTTACCCTCTATCGCGGAATCCGATCGCTGCCTGCCGGACATTGGATGCGCGTCGGTGCGCAAGGTGTCAGCCCATCGGTCGCCTTCTGCGAGATCGAGCGTGTGCTCAGCGATGCTGCAAGTCATCCCAGTGATATGGACCGCGGTTCCGCTATCGATTGCATCGCCGCTGCGATCCGCGACACGGTGAAGGCGCATCAGATTGCCGATGTTCCGGTCGGTGTGTTTCTTTCCGCCGGTATCGATTCGGGCATGATCGCCGACAATGCAGCAGCGACTGGTGATCGGCCGTACACCTTGACGCTGGGCTTCGAGGAATACACCGGCACCGGCAATGATGAGGTTCCGCTGGCAGAAGAAGTCGCCCGCGGTCTGGATGCCTGGCACAGCACCCTGGTGACGCGTCGTCAGGATTTTGAGGATGAGCGCGAGCGACTGCTCGATGCGATGGATCAGCCCTCGATCGACGGCGTGAACACCTGGTTTGTCGCGCGCGCCGCAGCGCGGATGAACCTGAAGGCTGTGCTTTCGGGTCTCGGTGGCGATGAGCTGTTTGCCTCCTACCCGAGTTTCAAGCAGCTGCCACGCATTGCACGTCTGGGCCGGCCATTCGCTGCGGTGCCAGGACTGCCACGCTTGTTGCGCCGAGTCTCGGCGCCCCTGCTCGCGCAATTCACATCGCCCAAGTTTGCTGGCGTGCTGGAGTACGGCGACAGCCTCGGCAGCGCCTATCTGCTGCGTCGCTGCCTGCATATGCCCTGGGAATTGCCCGGCCTGCTCGGTCATGAAATTGCTGCCGCGGGTCTTGAGCAGCTACAGACCTTGCCGGCATTGCAGCGCACGATTGCCGGCAATCGCAGTGACCGCCTGGCCATATCGGCGCTGGAAATGAGCTGGTACATGCGCAACCAGTTGCTGCGCGATGCGGACTGGGCCGGTATGGCGCAATCGCTGGAGATCCGAGTGCCCTTTGTCGATCTCGATCTGTTGCGTACTTGCGCGCCGATTTTTGCCCGTCATCCGGGCATCAGCAAGGCCGAGATCGCTGAGGTTGCCGCACCGCGTATCTCACGCAGGGTTTTGCAGCGACCGAAGAGCGGGTTCTCCATTCCGGTTCGCGAGTGGTTGCGCGGAGCAACTGGCGGGTCACGAGAACGCGGGCTGCGTGGCTGGGCGCGTTACATCCATGGTCGCCAGACCGGTGCGCGGGCATGAGAGTGCTGCTGCTGACCACCGATGCCTATGGCGGGCACGGCGGCATCGCGCTGTACAACCGCGATATTGCCGATGCCTTGGCTGAGATGCCTGAGGTGAGCGAAGTGGTCGTTGTTCCGCGTACCCTGCCCCTGGTGCCAGAAGGTATCCCGGGCAAAGTTCGTTTCCACAGCGAAGCAGCCGGCAGCAAGTGGCGCTATGTTGGCACCGCGTTGCGCTGCGCGTTCGCGCAATTCGATCTGGTGATCTGCGGGCACGTGAACCTGCTCCCGCTCGCCGCGATTTTGCGCATGAAGTTGCGTTGCCCCTTGGTGTTGATGGTGTATGGCGTCGATGTCTGGACCCAGATGAATCGTTCCACGCGGTATTGGCTGCGCAAAGTGAGCGCCGTCTGGTCGATCAGCCGAATCACCCAGGAACGGATGAATACCTGGGCTGCGCTGCCATCCGATCGCTATTTCCTGTTGCCCAATGCGATCCATCTTGAGCGCTACGGATTGCGCGCGAAGTCTCCAGCCTTGCTGGCCCGCTACGGACTGCAGGGACGCCGGGTGATCCTCACCGTCGCGCGCCTGCCAGGCGCGGAGCGCTACAAAGGCGTAGATGAAATTCTCGAGGTCCTGCCTTCGTTGATTGGCATGCATCCGGACCTTTGCTATGTCATCGCCGGTGATGGCGATGACCGCGAGCGGCTGACCAGGAAAGCTTACGATCTCGGGCTGGACCAACACGTGGTATTCACCGGATTCGTGGCCGAACACGAGAAGGCCGATCACTATCGTCTGGCCGATGTGTTTGCGATGCCCGGTCGTGGTGAAGGATTCGGTTTCGTGTTTCTTGAAGCGCTGGCCTGTGGGGTTCCCACGGTCGGCAGTCTGGTCGACGGCAGTCGTGAGGCCCTGCTCGATGGAGCGCTCGGTGAATTGGCTGATCCGCTGGATCAGGATTCCATTCGCACTGGCATCCTGCGCGCACTCGGCAAGCCCATCGCCGTTCCTGAGCGACTCTCGCACTACGCCTGGCCAGGCTTTCGCGCTCGCCTGCAGGCAGCGCTAGACTTGGTACTTCCCGTGCCAATGGCCAAAACATGAGCACAGATCAAGCCACATCGACAACCAGAACTGCGCTGATTTGCGGAGTGTCCGGACAGGACGGCGCCTATCTCGCGCAGTTGTTGCTCGGCAAGGGGTATCGGGTGATCGGCACATCGCGCGACGCGCAGATGAGCAGTTTCGCCAATCTGGAGCGGCTCGGCATTCGCGACCAGGTCGAAGTCGCCTCGATGGCGATCAGTGATTTCCGCAGCGTACTTAACGTGCTGGCAAAATTTCGCCCCGACGAGATTTATAACCTCGCCGGACAAAGTTCGGTCGGGCTCTCCTTCGACCAGCCGGTTGAAACGCTGGAAAGCATCAGCGTCGGTACGCTCAATCTGCTCGAAGGCATCCGCTTTCTCGACGCACGGATCAAGCTCTACAACGCCGGGTCGAGTGAGTGCTTTGGCGACACCGGTGATACGGCGGCCGACGAGAACACGCCGTTCCGACCACGTAGTCCGTATGCAGTGGCAAAAGCCGCCGCGTTCTGGGAAGTGGCCAACTACCGCGATGCGTACGGCCTCTATGCCTGCTCCGGCATCCTGTTCAACCACGAATCTCCGCTGCGTCCCGAGCGCTTCGTCACCCAGAAAATCGTCCGCGCCGCCTGCCGCATCAAAGCCGGCAGTGGCGAACGTCTGCAACTGGGCAATCTTGATATCCACCGCGACTGGGGCTGGGCACCCGAGTACGTCGATGCGATGTATCGAATGATGCAACTCGAACAACCCGAAGATTTTGTCATCGCCACCGGCCACACCCATGCCCTCAAGGATTTCGTAGCCGCGGCGTTCCGGACCTTGGATCTCGACTGGCAGGCGCATGTGGATGTAAACCCCAGCCTGATGCGACCGACCGATTTACGCTTCAATCGAGCGAATCCCGAGCGCGCGGCGACACGACTCGGTTGGCGCGCGGCCAATCAGATGCCCGACGTTGTTGCCGCCATGGTGCGCGACGTATCCCGCCGCAATGCCGAGTGTCCCGCGTGACTGAAGTGAAAGACGAACAGTACTTTGGCCACGATCACGTCACCGTGATCGAGCCCTTAAAGGGTTGGCGCATGCTCGATTGGCGCGAGCTCTGGGCGTACCGTGAACTGCTGTGGGTGCTCACCGCTCGCGACGTCAAGGTGCGCTACAAGCAAACCGTACTGGGTGCGGCGTGGGCGGTGCTGCGGCCGGTTACTGCGATGCTCATCTTCAGCGTGGTCTTTGGACGACTGGCCAAGATGCCATCAGACGGGATTCCGTATCCCATCTTTGTTTTTGCAGCTCTCCTGCCGTGGACATTCTTCTCCGCTGCGGTGAGTGCTTCCGGCCAATCTCTGGTTGGTTCTACTCATCTGGTGAGCAAGGTCTATTTCCCGAGGTTGATTATTCCGCTGTCATCGATTGGCGCCGGTGTGGTGGATTTGCTTGTTTCGACGTCAATTCTTCTGGTGATGATGATCTGGTACGGCGTGGGCTGGACTTCGCATCTATTCGCTGCGCCTCTGCTGATTGCCGCTGCCATCTTTACCGCACTGGGTATAGGGACGTTGCTGTCAGCGCTGACCGTGGCCTACCGTGATTTCACCCACATCACTCCCTTTATGGTTCAAATATGGATGTACATCACTCCAGTGATCTTCCCGCTAAGCCTGGTGCCCGAGCGCTGGCAATGGGCGATGTTTCTCAATCCGATGACGGGCATCATTGAAGGATCCCGGTCGGTGTTCCTGGGTAGGCCGTTTGACTTCGGCGGGCTGGGGATATCGCTCGGAGTCGCGACTTTGATCTTTGCCGTCGGCGTTGCGTACTTCGAAAAAGTGGAGCGGCGATTCGCCGACATAATTTGACGTTGCTCAGAGAGTTCTTACGATTCGATCGGGCTTGTTGTCCTAGGGTCAGCCCGCGATGAGTGGCCCTGCGATCAAGGTGGATGGTCTGTGGAAGGAATACGCGGTCGGACAAGCGCCGGACCGCCATGGAACCTTCTATGAACTCCTGTCGAGTGCTGTCAAAGCGCCTTTCAAGCGCATGCGCCAACTTGGCGGCGGCGCGGCCGAAGCCGAGCGGTTCTGGGCGCTTCAAGATGTCAATTTCGTAGTGCAGCCGGGCGAAGTAATCGGTGTCGTCGGCCGCAATGGTGCCGGCAAGAGCACCTTGCTCAAGGTGCTCAGCAGGATCACCGCGCCGAGCCGAGGCCGGATTACGTTGAAGGGCCGCTTGGCCAGTCTCCTCGAAGTTGGGACAGGCTTCCATCCAGAGCTGAGCGGCCGCGAAAATATCTTTCTCAATGGCGCCATCCTGGGAATGACGCGGCGAGAAGTCGCGCGCAAGTTCGATGAGATTGTCGCTTTTGCCGAAGTCGAGGCATTTCTCGATACACCGGTCAAGCGCTACTCAAGCGGCATGTATGTACGCCTTGCATTT
>JAYSZM010000060.1:0-8706 GCA_043738015.1 Lysobacterales bacterium | reverse complement strand
ACAAGAACCTGATCGACTACCGGAACCGGCTGATGCAGGAATTCTATTCGACGGTTTGAACGGACCAAGCGGGCCATGCTTCCACTACGCTGCGCGATGCAATCGCCCTCGCAGCGACGCCGGCAAGTCGCGAAGGGCTGACAGTCTGCTGCACGCCCGATCGCGGTGGTTCGACACTTGCTACATTGGTCTCCAGAGCAACCGACCGAATACCCCATGCGCCGCGCCGACCGCCTGTTTGAAATCGTGCACCATCTTCGTGGTCGTCGCCTGACCACGGCGGCGCAACTGGCGCAATGGCTGGAAGTTTCCGAACGTACGATCTATCGCGATATCGCGGACCTGGCCGCCTCCGGAATTCCGATCGATGGAGAAGTCGGTGTCGGCTATCGCTTGCATCCGGATTTCAATCTGCCACCGCTGATGTTCAATCACAATGAAATCGAAGCGCTGGTGATCGGCGCCCGCATGGTGGAGTCCTGGGGCGGTCCGGGTCTCGCCCAGGGCGCGCGTTCGGCGCTGGCAAAGATCAGCGGTGTGCTGCCCAAGGATCGGCGGACGCGCATTGAATCCTCTCGCCTGTTCTCGCCCGACTTCTTCATCAGCCCGGCGATGGGCGCGCAGATGGATATCCTGCGGCGCGCGATCGACGGTCACTGCTATGTCCAACTCGACTATCGCGACGCTGACAATCGCGCCTCACAGCGACGTGTCCGCGCCCTCGGTCTTTTTTTCTGGGGCGGCAGCTGGACGCTCGGCGCCTGGTGCGAGCTGCGTCAGGACTTCCGAAATTTTCGCCTGGACCGCGTCGCCAACAGCCTCGTCGAAAACGAGACCTTCCCCGACCAGCCCGAACGGCGTCTCGCTGACTATATGCGCGCCATGTCCTGCAACGAGCGCCTGCCCTGAAACGCCGCGGTGCCGAGATGTCCTGCGGCGTGTTGCAGCATCAGCCACGCGCGGCTGAGCCCTGGCAAGACGCTCGACAAGCTCATTCGCGCTCGCGGCGGGTCGGCTGCGCGTATCCGGACACCACCCAGGCAGTGGCGCTGTCGTGGTTGAAGTTGAAATTGGCGGCGACGCGGACGCGGGCGAGTTCACTGCCGCCCTCATCAAAAGCAGACAGCTCGGCATACGGCTCATCTTCGTCGGGCACGATATCCAGAGCCACCCGGATGCGACCAGCTGGCGATGCCACCTTGGTGCTCTTGTGCAGAGCAGCGTGTGCCTGCTGCTGATGGCGCATGATGATTTCGGATGCGGTCTTGACCAGGGTGGCGAAGGCGAATGCATCCAGTGGCTTGGGATTTTTCTTGTCGCGGCCCATGGTCCAGGGACCGACCAGGGCAGGCTCGCTCTGACCATCCAGCGTCATCGCAACCGCCCAGCCCTCGTCGTCTTCGTTCTTGATGACCTTCGCCGTCCAGCCATCATCTGACCACAGGCGGTCTTCCTTCGGACCCGCGCCCGGCGCGCCTGCACCGTCTCCGCCGTTGGCCGCGTCGATCAGATCGGGTGAAACCTCGTCAGACTTGGGCACGTGAATTCTCAGGCAATGCGGCCGCCCAGTTTAACGGCATCGAAGCCTCGCCGCAGCCCGAAGCGGCACCGCACACACAAACAACGGCTCCACTCCGCCGGAAATTGACGGGATTTGCTGCGCTTCCGCGTAATAGCCCATAGCAGAAGGGTGTGCAATGCGGGCAGCGATGCCCGCAATCCATACCACGGTCCATACCGCGGTCCAGACCACAGTCAGATCACCGCAGCCTTGCCTGGGAGTTGGCCATGAAATGCTTCGTACTCGCCCTTGCGACACTCCTGACCAGCCAATCGGCGCTCGCCGATTTCCGCATCGACTACCAGCTCAGTGGCGTGGGCTGCGAGCCCGAACAGCGCGTGATCGAAATCAAGGGAACCCGTATGCGTATCGATATGGGGGACAACCAGGGCAACACCAGCGCCATCGTGGATGGCACGGAGGCGATGATCTGGAGCCTGGACCACGATCAGCACATAGCCATGCAGATCGAGATCGACCCCGACGCCGTCGATTTCCAGACCGACGTCGGCAAGGCCACGGCGCACAACATGGAACACAAGCTCGATGAGCTCGATGCTGCGCAGCGCGACATGGAACGGCAGATGACCGAGCAGTGCAAGCGCTCCGGTGGCAAAGATTGCGCAAACCAGGCGGCAATGCCGAACATCCGCGCGATGATGTCGCCGGACAACATGGCGCGCATGCAGGAAGCAATGGCCGGGATGAACAGCACGGCCGATGGCAGCCCGCAAATCGATCCAGCCCAGATGCAGGCCATGATCGGCGGTACGGGAGGTGCCGAGATCGATCCCGCCATGCAGGAGATGATGCAGTCCATGCTGGGCGGCGAAGACATGAAGGAGATGCAGCGCAAGGCACTGGCGCAGCGCGCCAAGGACGAGGGCGTCGACGTGCAGACACTGCAGGCGCAGGACGCGGGCGCTGCGCAGCGCATGCGCAGCTCGGCACAACGGCAGCGTGGCAGCTGGCGCGAACTCGGGCCAGCCGAGGTCGCTGGTATCGCCTGCACGCGTTTTCAGCTTGAACTCGATGACGGCGTCCTCGGCAGCGAGTGTCGCGCCAGTTGGGACACACTCAAGCTCGAAGAGCGCGATGCCAAGGGCAGCGCGCGCAGCCTGCGCATGGCCGAACAGTTTGGTCTGGCATTCGATCCGATACGTCAGCTGATCGGCGGCGCAGCGACCCAGGACAAAACCAGCGGCAGCAGCATTATCGTCGAGCAGGTCTGCATGGCGCAGGATCGCGAAACCGGACGGGCAACGGCGCATATCTCGCGTACACCGATCGACGAAGCACGATTCGAAGTACCGCCGGGATATCGCAACGGGCGCTGACGTCGGCGCGGCGCTTAGCGTATGCGGGCGGCCTTGCGCGTGGCATCGATGCGTTTCTGTTCCTTCGCTTCGTACAGCGCGACGCAGTCATCTTTCTGCACCAGGATGCATTCAAGATAGTCGATCACTTCGATGGTGGCAGCACGCACTGCGCGTGCGTCCGGGCCCTCATTCAAAAATTCCATATTCGACTGCGCCTGGCTCAACTCCTTCACGCTGCCCTCGGTAAAGGCCTCGACCGTCCGCGCCGCAGCGATCGTACCGCGGGCGACATCGATCACGCGCAGGTCGACCGCGAGATAGCCGCCGTGCGAGGTATGTTGCACGCGCGCATTGCCGCCAAACACATTGGACTTGAATTTCTCTTCGATCTTCTCTTCAAACGCAGTCACTGTGCCGGTTACCAGGTAATCAGCGCCCAGCAGCTTGCCGAGGGCGGCACCTTCGCGGTCAGCGACATACCCCGATTCGCTGAACGCCTGTTCTTCCAGCACCGCGCGGATCTTCTGGCGCTCGACCACGACAAACGCATCACGCGCCGCCAACTCGTTGGTCAGCATCGTCGTCAATGCCCTGCCCGCTCCGCCCTGCATCGGCATCGCCCCCGTTTCATCCTGAAACTTCAGCACCGCCAACACCGGCGCAGCCGCACTCGCCGAGGACGCCAGCACCACCAAGCCAACAACCACACGCAAGATCCACATGCTGCACCTCATGCCGGCTACCGGATGGTTCGCCATCCTATGCATTCCCTTTACGCAATATGCAGCGCCATCTCATCATTTGGTCGTTTGCACCGAGTGATTCGTTCGCCGAGGCGAAACGGCCCGGGCTCAGGGAACAGCAACTCTTTGCGCTGGCAGACCCAAGTAGCGCCGACCTGGCCGGTTTGCTCGACGTTTGCTGTTTGTGCCTGATGCGCGCACCGGGAACTGTAAATCTTGATTCGGGTCGCGCCAAGCTGTGGCCACAACACCCCCTGAGCGAGCCGTCATCGGACGCTGACCGCGGGCTCGCCAGTTTCGCCCGACGTTGGAAAACAGCATCTGCCCATTGGAGTTCACCCATGAGTCTCGGCCATCAGATTGCGCAAGTCAGAACACCGCGGCGCGCGGAATTTCGACGCGGAATTTCCATGGCGCTGTTGGCGCTGACCGCCTTGTCGATCACGTCCGTCGGGGCCGCCGATACCACCAGTGCACCCGAAGAAATGGCCCAAGGCGGCTTCGGCAAGGGCACTGCGGGCTATCGGCAACCCGACAGCAGGACCGGTGCGATGACGTGGACATATCCCTTTGACCTGCCGCCAGCGCGCGGTGGACCGCAGCCGCGGCTGTTGCTGAATGGACTGGATGCCACTGAACATTTTCCTTTTCGCGGCCGCTGGACTGCTGAATTGTCGGGTGTGTGAACCGATCCCGCATCCGCGACACACCGCATGGTTATGAGCCCCTCACTCAGCAGCGCTGTGATTGCGCCGGTTGCTGTGCCTCGCCGCGCCTGAACCTAGTCCCTTGAGCACGCCGCGTCCAATGTTGATACGCACAACAGGCTTGCCTGCACCATCGACGGTTCAAAGTTACAACCCGATCTTCGCGCGAGCTGTCGATCATCTCGCTCGCCAAACTGCTGTGCAGCGAAAACATCATCGACTTCACGCCACGGGCTGAGCAGAGACTCCATCAAAGATTGGGAATCTGCACGCGAAGTACCGGAGAAACGTCAGCCCTTCCACCCATTTCCGGTCAAAACCTTCGGACAGATCGAGCCAGGGCAAAACCCTGGCTCGTTCGCGCACTGGATCAGAGGTAGCAGCGCGGCCTGTTGCTCTGGCTGTAGGCGTAGGCAACGATTTTGGGGCTGGATTCATCAGGGCAGGTCACCGAGGCAAAGCCGGCGGCAAAGCAGCTGTGGCCGCCATCCACGCTCGCCTGCGCCGCAGCGTAGCCACTGCCGTAATTCGTATCACCGCCATTGTCGTTGTAAGCATCGGCGTAATTCAGGGTTGGCGTAACCGGACCGAAATCCAGCGCGACCACGGCATAGCCGGTGGCCGTACTGCCCGAGCTCGACGCCGCCGATACGTAGAGCAGTGCGCCGTTGCTGCAATTTTCGTAGCCGGACTGGCTGTCGTCCTTGCTCAGTGAAGTCTCCAGCCGCTTGAGCAGGTTGTCGGTCTTGTTCAGCGCCGCCTGCTCGGCGTGACTGGGCTGCTTCTTACTCAGGCGGTTCTGCTGAAGCGCGCGAACTTCACGCAGCTTCTGGGCGAGAGCACGCTGGCCGGCAGCGCTGGTCGCGACAAACGACTCGCCAGTCTGCGACTTTTGCGCGTAGAAGCCCGGGCTCATTTCGCTCATCCCCTGTTCCACAGTCAGACGATCATGGAGGGATGTTTCTGCAGTAGAAGCCGACGGTGACAACACGGCTGCGGACAAGGTGATTGCAAAAATCTTGAATGCGGTTTTCATGATTTACTCCTGATTTCGAATGGCGCGGATAATCTCCGCGATACCCCATTCGAATTTTCAGAGAAAACCGGATCACAGCGATTTGTTCCGCAATTGGATTGACCTGACTGGTTCTAATTATCGCCACGTGGACGCGTTCAACGATGCCGTATTGCGTATGCCGTTGTAGCGGGCCTCGCCCCGCTGCTCTGGCTCGTGCCGTTGTCCCAGAGGGGATTGCATAGAGCGGGGCTTGCCCCGCTGTGTTTGATTTTCTTCGCGCATTGACGAACATCAAGAGCAGCGCGGCAAGCCACGCTCTATGCAATCCCCTCGGGGACAAAATCTCGAGCCGTTGTCCCCGAGGGGATTGCATGGAGCGGGGCTTGCCCCGCTGCGTTTGATCCGCTGCCAATGGAGGCGAGATCACCAACAGCGGGCCCTGAACTGATCAGCACCGGCCGTCGGCGGGATACCGAAGACGGCCAGCCGGTCGATTCATCTCGCTGACCCTGTAGATCGGACTTCGGTCCGGCCACCTTGCCGACCGTCACCGAAGGGCGCGCAGAAGGTCTTCGCCCGCACTTTTCGCTCCGACGAACGCCTCCCGGCCGGCCCAATGATTTGGCCAAGGTGACCCGACGCGCAGGTGCGTCGGTGGCCGCATCCTGAACCGCGAATCCCCTGGCAAAGTCTTACTGACGGTTGAGTGCGCTGACGAACATACCGTATCGGCACACGGTGGCACCGTTGCGCCGTACCAATCCCCCAAGAGGAGAACCCGATGTTCAAGTCCCCGGTTTACAAAGCCATGTTTGCCGTGCTGTTCGCATGTGCAGGGCTGATGCACCTCAATGACGCGCATGCTCAAAACGCCACGCGTGACCAGATTCGCGCAATCGAAAGCGAATACGCGCGCATCAACAACGACCGCGAGATTCCCGATGACCAGCTCGAGTATTACCTCGATCGCCTCAACTCCGGCCAGACCATTACCCAGATAAGTCGCGAAATGGATAGCGTCCGCCGCGCCAAGGCCGGCAATCCATGGCGTCCGCAGACGGGCTGGGTCGCCCGTGAGCTGATCTGCACCAGTATCAACAACCGCTATCGCGAATGCGCAGCGCCATTTCACGGCCGCGCCGTCGTCACTTACCAGATCTCGCAATCGTCCTGCATCGAGGATCAGAGCTGGGGCCAGAAGCAAGGCATGATCTGGGTCGATCGCGGCTGCCGCGCGCGCTTTGGCATGGTGGTCGGCGGTGGCGGTTCGGGCAATGGCCCAGGTCCGGTCGGCGGCATGTCCCACGGCAACCGCGCGCTGTTGTCTTGCCAGAGCAAGCGCGGTGGCTACAAAGAATGCGCCACCGGCATCCGCGGCCGCGTCGAGCTCGTCAACTCGCTCGGCAACAGCGCCAACTGCATCGAACACCGCACCTGGGGCCAACGCGCAGGCACGGTGTGGGTCACCCGCGGCTGTCGCGCCGAGTTCGCCTCGGACGGCCGCCCCGGACCGCGTGACGATGGCAACTGGAACAGCGGCTACGCCGTCACCTGCACCAGCCACCGCGGCAACCGCGGAGAATGCGAATGGGACCGCCGCTACGGCCGCCCTCGCCTTGCTGAGAGCTATTCCCGCAACACCTGCATCGAAGGCAACTCCTGGGGCTATGACAACGGCTTCCTGTGGGTTGACGACGGATGCCGCGCGCGCTTTGTGAGCGCCCGGACCAGCTTCGGTCGCTAAAACCTCGTTGCGGCACGACCATAAACCCCGGCTTCAACCGGGGTTTATGCTTTTCAGATCCTGGGTAGTCGGAACAGTACGAAGAATTGGAACGGAGCGTATGAGCATCCGCTCTTGATCTTGCCAGCCCCCGGTCATGCGGACGCGTTCATCACATGCGCCGTCGATTCAAGCGCGCAGCGCAGAAGCAGGAGCTACCTGGATCGCACGCAGCTGTCCGCGTAAGCCTTCCGTTCCGAGCGGTGACTTGCTCATCACGGCGAATCTCCAGATCGATACTGCGAAGATGTTCCAGACAGTCCGAAGACGGTCCTCCACCCACTGCCGGTGATGCTCGAACGAACGACCGCCGTAGCTGTCCTCAGCGCACAGGAAAGCGCGACGCACCCCGCGCGATACTGGGTGGAAGCCGCACAGCGCCAGGACGATAGCGCGTGCGAGGCGGATAGGTCATGCCGCTCAGGCTGGCAATGTGGATCGTTGATTGCAGTCAGATCAGCAACCGGCACGAACTGCGAAAGATCAGAATTCCGGGCGCCGGGGATGACCACCGTGGGCGACGGATTCAAATCCCTGCCCCAGAAACGACACAGCAGCGCGTTGGAAACCTGAACTGAAGGCTTGGATGCCGCGGAGATTCCCGGCACAATTGCCGGTGCTTCCAACTCAACGCTTGGCCGCTCGATTCGAATCGCGTTCAAGCCATAACGCTCCTGGAGTCCCGATGAAATTCCGTTCGTTTTTGATGCTGCTTGTGCTGTCCTGTGCAGGCTTGGCCACGGCTGCCGAGCAGGTGCCTTTACGCGACTTCTTCGCGCATCGCGAGTTCATCAATATGCAGATCTCGCCCGATGGCAAGAATGTTGGCTTTACCTATGAGGAAGGTACCGAGGTCAAGCTGGCGGTAATGAGCCTGACCGAGAAAAAAATTCTGTCGAGCTTCGGTTTTGGCGACGAAATGCACGTGCTTAGCTTCTTCTGGGGCAACAACAACCGCGTCGTCATGTCGATCGGCAAGGTGACCGGCAATCTGGACAATCTCGGACGCCCGGCACACCTGTACGCCGCCAACATCGATGGCAGCAATCGCCGGCAGATCTTCGAGATCCAGACTTCGGGCTACCGACTGCTGCATCGCCTGCCCAAAGACGACGACTACATTCTGATCGCGAAGCGACACTACGCCGATAAGGGCAGCGAAAAGGTCCACAAGCTCAATATCAACGATGGCACCTTGAAGTTTCTGGGCGGCGAGCAACCCAAATTGTTCAACCCGGTTTCGCTGATCGCCGACAACTCTGGCACCGTGCGACTCGCGGTGGAGTTCGTCGAAGGGGACGACATCGACAGCCATCAAACCGTGATCCATGCACGCCATGGAGACGATTGGCGCCAAGTGTCGATCAAGTCGGCGCGCAAGCAGCCACAATTCGAGACCATCGGCTTTTCGGCGGACAACAACATCGCCTACTTCAGCTCTGATTTTGACATGGCCAGCAACGCCCGCCTGGGTGTGTTCGCCTACGACTTCAAAAGTGGAAAGCTGGGCCTGATTCACCGTGACGACGAAGTGGATATCGGTGGTGGAATTTATGGTCCCGGTGGCGATGTGCT
>JAYSZM010000059.1:0-4141 GCA_043738015.1 Lysobacterales bacterium | reverse complement strand
GCACGCCAGCTGGCTGCCAACAGCATCGAGGCAAGTTTCGCCAGCCCGGCCGAGAAGCACGCCGACCACGAGCGACTGGCGGAATTTTTCGCCGCGCGCGGTCTGCACTGAGCATCGCCATGGGCAAACTGACTACCCATATTCTCGACACAGCGCATGGCTGTCCCGGCGCAGGCGTAGCGATCAACCTGTACCGGTTGGACAAGAACGTCCGCGAACTGCTTGCCCAGCACATCAGCAATGAAGATGGCCGTTGCGACGCCCCCCTGCTGGTGGGCGATGCGATGCGAACCGGCGTCTACGAACTGGAGTTTGCGATCGGCGACTACTTCGTTGCGCGCGGCCTGGATCTGCCGCGCCCGGCCTTTGTCGATGTTGTCGTGCTGCGTTTTGGTATCAGTGACGCGAACGCGCATTATCATGTTCCATTGCTGGTCTCGCCTTACAGCTACAGCAGCTACCGCGGTAGCTGAGCAGCGCGGGGCCGGTTCGGAGTTTTTCCTGAGGTAGTCTGTGACGGAATTCATCATCGAAGGCGCAGGATTCCTGCTGCGCTGGTTGCATGTCGTAGCGGCAATCGCCTGGATCGGCGAGTCGTTCTACTTCGTTGCGCTGGATCGTGGCCTGAAGCCGCCGCGCAATCCCGTGCCAGGCCTGCATGGCGAGAGCTGGTCGGTGCACGGCGGTGGCTTCTACCACAAGCAGAAATACCTGCCGGCACCGGCGGAACTGCCCGAAGACCTGCACTGGTCGAAGTGGAAGTCGTATACCACCTGGTTGTCCGGATTTGCGCTGTTCGCGATTCTGTATCTGCGTTCGCCCCAGCTCTATCTGGTCGATCCCGCGGTCGCCGCATTGACTGGTCCACAGGCGGTTGCCATCGCCATCGGTTTTCTGGTCTTTGGCTGGATTGCCTATGATCTGCTGTGCCGGGCGGTCGGCTTTCGTGATCGTCTGCTCGGCGTCTCCGTCGCCGTCCTGGTTCTGCTGAGCTGCTACGCCGCGACGCATCTATTCGCCGGACGTGCCGCCTTCCTGTTGGTCGGTGCCGTGCTGGCGACCATCATGTCGGCCAATGTGTTCTTTGTGATCATTCCCGGGCAGCGCAAACTGGTCGCCGCTCTGGCGCGTGGTGAAACACCCGATCCTTTGCCCGGGCAACGCGGCAAGCAGCGCTCAGTGCACAACACTTATTTCACCTTGCCGGTGGTCTTCGCAATGCTGGCGACCCACTATGCGCCCGCCTTTGCGCACCCGCAGAGCTGGCTGGTCCTGGCAATGTTCATGACCGCAGCTGCGCTGATCCGGCAATTCTTTGTGCTCTGGCACAGCGGAGATCGTGCCTGGAGCCTGCTCGCTGCCGGGGCAATTGTGCTGGTCCTGGTGTTCGCCTGGTTGGCGCCGCGCAAGCCCGAGGTCACCGCGACGCCGCCGGTCGAGGAGCGCAGCGCTGCGGTATCGGAGCTGACAGCGCCGGGCGTTCCGGCCGATACTCAGACTGTGAACGCCGCGCTGCCTGCACCCGCCACCGCCAATATCTTGCCGGTGATCCGGCAACACTGCGCCGTCTGTCATTCGGCCGAGCCGACCATTATGCCGAGCGCGCCGCTCGGCGCGATGTTTGACACGGAGGCACAGATCGAAGCGAATGCGCACAAGGTCTACCAGCAGACGGTGGTGCTCAAGATCATGCCGCTGGGCAATATCACCCGGATGAGCGATGAGGAGCGCGCCCTGATCGGGCGCTGGTTCGATGGCCTGCCAGTGGATCCACCGTAGCGCGCCGAGTCCCGCTCAGGCGCCGCCGAAATCGTAGGACATGACCTTCTCAGGCTCCTGCAGGAAGTTGCCCTGCACGAAGTTGACGCCGCAGGAAAACAGGATCGACATGCTGGCTGCGTCTTCGACAAATTCGGCTACGGTGATCTTGTCGGCGGCGCGGGCCTGATCGCAGATCTCGCGGACGCGCGCCTGACTGTCCTTGTTCTTGGCGAGATCGGCCATGAAGGTACGATCGACCTTGAGGTATTTTGGGTCGATGTGCTTGAGCAACTGGAACGAATTGAGACCGCTGCCGAATTGCTCGATCGCAAAGTGGCTGTGCAACTGTTCCAAGCCCTTCTGGAACTTGCGTACATTGGTCAGATTGGTGACAACCTTGCTCTCGGGCATGCCGAAGACCAGGGCATCGCCGCGCAGGCGCGCTGCCTGCAACTGTGCGGTCAACCAGGGCAGAAGACTCGCGTCTTCGACCGAGTACGGCGTGATCTTGACGAAGAACGTGCACTTGCGGCCTTCGCGCTCGCGCTCCGCCAGCACCTTGATCGCACGTGAAATCACCCAGCGATCGATCGCCGGCATCAGACCATTGCGTTCGGCGATCGGCAAGAAGAAGCCCGGCGCAATTTCACCCTTCGGCCCATTGAGGCGCAGCAGAATCTCGTAGAACTCGCCCTCTTCGCCAAGGATGCTGATGATTGGCTGAAAGAACAGAGAGAAACCATCGTGCGCCAGGGCATCCTTGACCAGATTCAGCCAGGCGCGTTGCTTTTCCGCATCCGCCTTGTCCTGGGCCGCAGGGTCAAAGGTATTGACGCGGTTGCCCCCGGCATTCTGTGCCGCGCGCAGTCCGTTCGCTGCCTCGCCCATGATGGTCTGTGCGTTGGCGATTTTTTCGCCGATCAGGACAACGCCGATACTGGCGGTGAGATTGACCGATTTCTGGTTGAGTTCGAATACGTGGCCCTCGAAGGTCTTGATCAGTTTGCTGGCGATCTCCTGGGCCTGTTCGTGGCTCGCCTTGTTGATCAGGATGGCAAAATTCTGCTCGCCAATGCGCGCCACGATATCGCCCTCGCGCGCGCTCTTGCGCACGAGGGCCGCCATGTCGGAGAGCAGCAGGTCGGCATTGCCGACACCCACGGTGTCGAGCACCTTGCGGAAATTGTCCGGCTCGACCAGGACCAGGCTGAGGTCATTGTTGCCCTTGGACGCCAGCGCAACGACTTTGTCGAGCTCGTTGAGGAAGTACTGACGGTTGTACAGCCCGGTGATCAGATCCTGTTCGCGCAGCCGGTTGAGTTCTTCGGTCTGCTCGGCATTCATTTCGTTGCGGTGGAAGGTGATTTGCTGGCAGGGCTCACCCTCAAACGTCGCCTCGGTGAACTCCATGATGGCCGCGAACTTTCCACCGTCGGCATGGCGCGCCTCAAGTTCAAGCCGATCGGGCGGTTTCTCGCCCTTGGACAGTCGCTTCAGCAGGGATTTGAATTCGTCGGCGTGCTTGGCCGAGACCATGTCGAGGATCGAGAGGCCAGACAGGTCCTCGAAATCGTCATAGCCAAACATGTCGAGGTAGGCCTTGTTGGCGCGGACATGCAGGCCCTCGTGCAGGAACGCAATCGGATCGCGCGAAGATTCGAGCAGGGCATCGCAGCGACGCTCGACCTCACGCAGCGAACTTTCCAGACGACGCACCGAACGCCGCGTGTGCAGGTCGGCGTACTCGGTACGCACGACCAGTTGGACCTGCTCGGAGTTGCTGAGCAAGGCGAGACCGCGTGCGCCGGCCGCAAACGCGCTGAGAAACGAGGCCTCATCGAGGGTCTTGAGTACCGGAATCACCGGGATGTCTTTGCCGGTCGCAGCGACCACAGACATGGTTTCGGCGAAGCTCGGCTGCTTGTTCGCCGCATTGACCAGGATCAGGTCGGGTTGGGCGTCCGCAATCTGCTGGGCTACCGCCTTCATCGAATCAGCGCGGCTTGGTCGCACGGGAATCCCGGCATTGCGCAGCATGCTGACCAGCTGTTCGGCGGTGTCCATCGAATCTTCAACCAGCAAGATGCGGATGACGAGTTCCTGCTTTGCCATAAATTCATGATTTTCAGAGGACGCTCTTTGTACCCCAATTGACCAGTTGAGCGCCAGAGTTTTGGCGACAGGAGGCGTTGACACCAGGCCTGCGATTCATGTGAAAAGCTGTGACGCCGTCGTTGTATTTCTGCGTAACATCGAGCCGGTCAGGTACTGCGCGCGGCGTCTCAAGCCCTCGCGATGTAGGGTGTCTTGAACGGTTCGCCGGCCACCTCGCTGACCCATCGCGGCATCAGATAGCCGGGCAGGCACGCGCGCAGGTTGC
>JAYSZM010000058.1:0-55509 GCA_043738015.1 Lysobacterales bacterium | reverse complement strand
TGGTAAACCCCTGTCGCCTCGCAGACCACACGCACGGGGGCAAGCTGATTGAGCCAAAGAATCAGGGCCCCATGAGCCGCGCTGCCGTTGTCGAACCGACGGCGCTTGGGTTTGTCAGTCGCACTGAGTAGAACCGTGACATCGAGGGTCTTGGCGCTGACATCGATACCGACAAAATTCATCGCATTGGTGCAGGACATGATGATGATCTCCTCAAGGTGAGATACGATCTCCACCGGCTCCCCGACCTTGCAACCCACGTCCTCGCGGTCTTGTGACACGAGCTATTCCGGCAACGGAATGCTCTGGATCCTCCACGCGATGAGACGAAGAAGGCGGGGGGCCAATCTACAATCGGGATCGGGTTTACCCCGTCCCAGTGAGCGTTCGGCCTCTCCGGTGAACCAAAGAACGCAGATCAAGAGCTGTTGATAAATAGCTTCAAAAGCCAAAAACCAACAGCAAAGCCAGCGTACAAGAGCGGAGGCTTGCCCCGCTGCCCTTGATTTGGGCCGTCGCTCCTGTAGAGCGGGGCTTGCCCCACTGCATTGGCATTGGCTCTCAATTCAACATCAACATCAACATCAACATCAACATCAAAACAGCGGGGCAAGCCCCGCTCTTATGTCTCGACTCTTGTCGGGACGCCGGCGAGAATCCCCGGTGGATCATCGGGGGATGACGAGATGCTGTCCCCGCTCTTAGGCCTTGAGCCTGCAAGGTAGATTCTGCACTCGTCATCCACATTTCGCCTGGAGCCTGAACGGTATCTTAGGCCCGTCAACAGACGTGAGCCTGCACTGATAAGGATTGGCGTGGCGAATTTCGATGATCTGGTCAATGACAGATTGGAGAGATGAACATGACGACTTTTGTAGGTGTGGATATTGCGAAGGCGACGTTTGATGCGGCGTTGCCGCTGGAATCGGGTAAGTATCGGACGCGCAGCAAGTTCTCCAACGTGCCGGCGGGCCATGAAGAATTCGTTCTGTGGCTCAAGCAGCATGCGCCGGATGCGGCGGTCGGGATGGAGGCCACCGGCGTCTACCACGAGGCGCTGGCTGAGCGATTGGTTGGGCACGGCGTCACTGTGCATGTGATCAATCCGGCGCAGATCGCAGCCTATGGCAAGAGCGAGTTGCTGCGTACCAAGACCGATCGTACCGATGCCAAGCTGATTGCGCGGTTCTGCCTGGCCCAGCAGGCGTCACGCAAGCCCCTGCGGCCTTGGGAACCCCTGCCAGTGGCTCAGCGCCGGCTCAAGGCCTTGGTCGGACGTCTGGAAGATCTCAAGAACATGCGACAGATGGAGCGCAATCGCCGGGGCACCGCTGACACTGCGGTGCACCCCTCGTTGGACAAGGTCATTGCGACGTTTGATCATCAAATTGCTGAGATCGAGAAGGCGATCAAGCAGCACATCGATGACGATCCGGATCTGCGCGGTGACCACGAACTAATAACCAGCATCACGGCCCTGTCAGACGCCAGCAGTGCCCATTTGCTGGCCAATGTGGGCAACACCCGTCAGTTCTTCAAGGTCGGAGAAATGGTGGCAACCGTCGGCATCGACCCGCGCATACGCGAGTCCGGCAAATGGAAAGGCCAGACCCGCATCTCCAAGACAGGCAGTCCTCAACTGCGCGCAAAGCTCTATATGCCCGCCCTGGTCGCCATGAAGCACAACCCCATCGTGCGCGAGTTCTGCGAACGTCTGCGCAAGAGCGGAAAGCCCGCCAAGGTGATCATCGTGGCGGCGATGCGCAAACTGCTGCACATCGTCTGGGGTGTCCTACGCAGCCGAAAACCATTCGACCCCAATTTCCTGGTTGCAAGGTAGCAATCAAGACGGTATCTACAACATCAACATTAACGTCAACGTCAACGTCAACGTCACCGTCAACGTCACCGTCAACGTCAACGTCAACGTCAACGTCAACGTCAACGTCAACGTCAACGTCAACGTCAAAGCAGCGGGGCTTGCCCCGCTGCCGCTGGCTCAGCCTGGTAGCCGGAAGAATGCCCGAGCCGTGCGGCTGCTATTGGCCGCGGTGATCGCCGCCGCCTCGCCGCGATCACGCGCGATCTCGGCAACAATATGGGCGAGAAAGGCCGGCTCATTGCGCCGATGGCTGGGTTTGGGTATGAGCGTGCGTGGCATCAGATAAGGCGAGTCGGTCTCAACCATCAGTCGATCGGCCGGGATGTGCCGGACCAGTTCACGCAGATGCGCGCCGCGACGCTCATCGCAGATCCAGCCGGTAATGCCGATGTGCCAGTCCTGGTCGAGATAGTCGAACAGTTCCTTCTTCTCGCCGGTGAAGCAGTGCACGACCACGGCGCCGACGCGATCGCGGACATTGCGCATGCAGGCGATGAAATCCTCATGGGCGTCGCGCTGATGCAGGAACAGCGGTTTGCCACAATCGACGGCAATCTCGAGCTGGCGTTCGAAGGCGAAAATCTGCACCTCGCGCGGTGACAGATCGCGAAAGTAATCGAGTCCGGTCTCACCCACCGCCAGCAAGCGCGGATCGGCCAGCAGTTCGCGAAACAGTGCATCGGTATCGCCGGTGTAGTCACTGGCATGATGTGGATGCAGGCCCGCCGTCGCGTGCAGAAAGCCCGGGTAGCGCTTGGCGAGTTCCAGCGCATCCCGACTGCCCTGTTCACTGGCACCGGTCACCACGATCTCGGTCACGCCCGCGGCGCGTGCGCGTGCCAGGACCTCGTCGATATCGTGACTAAACGACTCATGACCGAGATTGGCGCCGATATCGATCAGACCTTCAGGGGCGTCTTCGCCGGAATGGGGTTGCGGATCAGCCTGCATGATGTTGCGCCGTGGTGGGTCATTGCGGCCGGCCATCATAGCGGCGCCCAGATCGGGCCGGAAATTCTTCGTACGCCAGCGTACTTACAACGCGCCGCAACGGCTGCATACTGAACCCCATACATCGATATTCCGATCTGCGCATTCCTTAACGTTCGATTCAGCGCTGATCACGCATCGTGGCATCCATGCCCGACCGCATCATCCACCGAGGATCTCCCATGCCGAAGCTCAAGTATCTGTTGCACGCCGCCCTGTTTTCGATTGCCGTGCTCGTGGCCGCGCCAGCGCGCGCCATCACGCCCGAATCCGGCTTTTGGTACAACATCGATGAGTCCGGCACGGGCATCAGCATCGAGATCACCGACAACTTCCTGTTCATGGCGGCGTATGGTTTTGACAACGCCGGCTTCCCTACCTGGTACACCTCGGGTGGCTACATGAGCAGTGACCGCCAGTACACCGGCGGGCTGGCTTCCTTCCGCAACGGCCAGGCCTTCGGTGGACCCTGGGTCGCGCCGACCTACCTCGGCGACACCGGCGGCCAGGTCACGCTTTCCTTCGATCCCAACGACGAAACCCGCGCCACCATCAGTTGGTTCGGTCGCACCTATCAGATCCGTCGCTTCGATATTTTCCGCCTGTTCTACGGCGGCGCCGACAATATCCATCAGACCCAGCGCATGCTTGGCGAGTGGACGATGGTGTTCGATCTCTACAATCGCAGCTCGGATTATCGTGCGTTCCCGTATTTCGGTGATGTGCTGATTTTCGACCTGGTCGACACCAGCACCAACCCGGATTTCTATGACGGCTGCCGCCCGACCAATTCGCTGACCGGTTTCTGCACCACGGCCGCGCTCGCCTCGCACGACGCCTCGGGCTATTACGACGCCGCCAACAACGAGCAGGTCGTCTTGGTCAAGGATGTTCCTGCCTCGGGTTCGAGCCCGCCGATCTACTTCGCCTATTTCCTGGCGACCGGGCTCACCCAGTTTGATGGCGTGGTCTCGATCTACTCGCCCCCGGCCACCGGCACCACCGGCCCGTTCTACCCGGTGCGCGGATTCCGCACCGCCAGCCGCAAGTATGTCGTCGATGGCAGCGGTCCCAACGCCGTCGATCCCGATGCCAAATCCCTGAGCGCCGAAAGCCCGTCCCTGGCCAAGGCGATCATGCAGGCCAACGGCGGTGTCTTGCCCGAGGGCCTTACCGCCGCCGAAGTCAAAGCCAAGTTCGGCATCGACGTCAACCGCCTCGCAGCCGCACTCAAGCCACTTGAACAGCGTATGCAGGACAAGCCGGCACGCAATCCCTGAATCCTCGCGCGGGCTTCCCGCGCCGATCAGCCCAAGCAGAATCAGAAGCCGGCCCAGTGCCGGCTTCTTCTGTGCGCCAGCAAGGCCCGCGAGGCTGAGGCCGCCGTTCATTCAGGCCCACCGCCGGAACCGGCCATCCGGTGAACCTTCAAAGACGACTCGAATGTATCCATGGTCCTCGCCGCAGCTGAGGGTAAGGTCTCGGCGTGGTTCAATGGCAAGCGGGCAATGCATGGGTGTCCGATGCTGCTTGCGATGCTGCCTGTCCCGATGCCAAAACCTGCGTTGATGGGCGGATCGCAGAAGGCGCAACCCGCGTGTACAGGTCGTGATCGCCTGCGGCGACCCAGGCATCGTGAAACGCGTCGCAGCTGCCGGTGCTGAATTTCGATTGCTGTGTCGAATCGGCCATAGAGGACGCAGGTCTTATGCAACGGCACCGCAGCAACCGCACACTAGTCACTGCTCGTCTTCCTGTTGGCACTTGTGGCCCTGGGCGCTGCGCAGGCTATGACTTGGCGCGTCCGCCCGCTGCAGGAGATGTTTGGTGCCGCCGTCCATGTGGTGAAGGTCGAAGTCGAGTCTGCGTCCTTGCTGCGTCGTGATGGTGAAGGCTGCGCGGTTGTCTACCGTGCGAAGGTGCTCAAGCGGTTCAAGGGCTCCTACCAGTCCGGCCAGATCGTCAGCTTCGGTTCGACGATCGGTCCGCAGGTCGGCCAGCAGTACCTCGTGTTCCTGGAGTCATCGGGCGGCAGTTGGGCTTCGGTCTTTGGCGAGCCTGCCGAATGCACGGGTGAAGTCCCCGAGCTGATTTTCTGACATGGCGGCCTCTTCAAGGCGGAGGGCCTGCACTACATCCGGGATGTTTCGGCTTGCGCACAACGCGGACTCGACTACCCGGCCTACCGCGTCACCTCGATTGCAGTGTTCGAGAAGCGACTGAATCGACTCGGGCAGCGGGCGGAATCGCGGTGAGTTCTCCTCTTCGGAGTGGTTCATGCAGTGAGTGACGTTACCCTCAGGACCGCTCGAATCTGAAAGATTGAGCACCGGAACCCTATGTAATGCCGGCTGAGTGCGCATCGCAGAGGGCATCAGGCGGACAATTCGCCGCCTGCGCTGCGACCGGGCTGAGTCGCACCCCGTTCAGCTTACCGAAGCAGTGACTTCCGCCGGAGGTCGGAGCTATGCTTAGGGTTCAAACGCCTGCGGGGTGCAGGGTGAGGGATTGTGCATGAACAACATCTTGAACGCCTGGGGGCGCTCTTTGAAGTCGATGGTGCTCGCCATCGTATTGATTTCCGGTACAACATTCGCGGCCGATCCAGAATATACGCCGAACAACGCGCTGGGCGTGGACCCGCGCGTGGACTACACGGCTCTGCTTAAACAGGGGCCCTGGGACGACCAGAACTATCAGTTGCGGCTAGAGGACCTCGCGGTTCTTCCCGAGAACGATGTTTATCGTCCAGGAGTGCCTGCGTTCTTCAAGATTCTGAAGCGTCGTGAGATGGCCGCAGAAGGCTTCCCGCTTGGCGAATTCTACCCGCGCGAAGTCAACAAAGAGTTTCAGATGCGCTTCGGCGGTCTGACCCAGGGCGGCGTCCTGCATCGGCAGGGCCTCGGCAAGCACTACCACCCGGATTCGAAAAATTTGCCACCACCGCAACTCTGGGCGACCGATCCTTTGCCCAAGGCTGCGCCGGTCCTGTTCGAGGGGCCGTTTGACGGCACGCTCAGCGACAACGAGACCACGATCGAGTTCCACCCGACCAATCCCAATATCGCCATTGCGGGTTCCAACGGATCGGGTGGTCAGCGGATGTCCTTCTCGAGCAATGGTGGTACGACCTGGGGCAATTCTGGCGCGCTTCCGAGCACCTGCTGCGACCCTTCGATCGACTTTTCACCGGATGGCGCCATTGCGTTTGCCGCTTCGTTGGGCACCGCCGGTGGTTGTGGATTCAGCCTCTGCACGCAGGTGTTCTGGTCCTTCAACGATGGGCAGACCTGGCAGGGCCCGGTCAATGTTTCGACCGCGTCATCCGACAAGGAGTTCATCCACGTCGATCGTTCGCCGATTTCGCCCTTCTTCGGGCGGGCCTACATCACCTGGCATCAGGGCAATGTCATGCAGTTTGCGCGCTCGACCGCGATGCCGGTCAATGGCGGCGCTCCGATGGCGTTCGCACCTGCCATCTCCTTCGCTGCCGATGAGCGCGGTATCGGCAGTGACATCTCCACTGACCGACAAGGACGGATTTACCACGTGTTTCCGTCATTGACGTCGGGATCAACCGAGATCCGACTACTGCGATCGGATGATGGCGGTGTTTCCTTCGTCGACCTCAATGGGGCAACAGCCGGCCTGTCAGGCCAAGTCTACGATCTGCATGGTCGCTTCGACTTCGCGGTCCCGGCCATGGAATCACGTCGCGTCTTCATCTACGCGGCTATCGATGTGGACACCAGCGGCGGTCCACGCGACGGTCGCGTCTATGTGGCATTCACCGACGAGAACGCTGCTGCGGGAAGTCCCGGTGGTGGTTCCGGCTCAGCGGCCGCCAGCCACGGTTGGATCCAGGTCGCGTACTCCGACGATCAGGGAGCAACCTGGACGACGGCTGCCACGCCGCATTCAACAGCAGACCAGACAACGGTCGATCGCTTTCAGCCCTGGATCGATGTCGACCAACTGGGCAATGTGCACCTCGGCTTCCAGGACACGCGCAATTCCGGTGCTGGCCTGCGCGACAAGGCGGACTGGTACTACGTGGCTTCGCAGGACGGCGGTGCAACGTGGGTGGAAGAAACCCGCGTATCCGGCGTCGTTTCCCAAAATATTGCCGATGGTCAGGAATGGGGTGACTACAACGGCATCTCGGTCGCCCCGGGAGCAGCAACGATCGGTATGACGTGGACCGACAACCGCATTGTCACGCCGCCCAGCACGGTAAGTCAGCGCTCGTTCGTGGGCATTGTGCAAAACGTCGTGGCCTGCGAGGCGCCGAACGCTCCTACCATCGGAACGGCAACGGCGACTGCGCCGAACCAGGTTTCAGTAAGCTGGGCCAATGGCGCACCGCCGGCAAGCCAGTTCAATGTCTATCGGGCGGTAGGCACCTGCGCAGCGCCGGGTGCCTTTACGCAGATTGCCAATGGTCTCGCTGGTAGTCCCTACGTCGACAGCACCGTGTCAGGCGGTACCACCTACGCTTATCGCGTAGCGGGCACCGAGGCCACCGGCGTTTGTGAGTCTGCACAGAGCGCCTGTGTGGAAGTCACCGCGACCGGTGCCTGCACCTTGTCACCCACCTTTGCAGGACTTGCATCAGCTGCCAGCGCGGGTGGTGCCACCTGTGCCAACGATCTCGCTTGGGCGGCGGCTTCAGCAGCATGTGGCGGACCGGTAACGTTCAATATCTATCGCTCCACGACCTCGGGCTTTACACCCGCTGTCGGCAACCAGATTGCCTCGGCGATTTCCGGCACCAGCTACAACGATGGCAGTTCCCTGATCAGCGGCACGCCTTACCACTACGTGGTTCGGGCAGTGGATACCGCCAACAGCATCGAAGAATCCAACACGGTTCAGCGCAGTGCCACACCCTTCGGTGCGGTTTCGTCGTCGAATCTGGTGGAGACCTTCGAGAACGCTTCCGGGTTTGATACGCCGGGCTGGACGCATCAGGCGATCGCTGGCGCCAATGACTGGGTGTGGTCCACTGCGCAAAGTCAGACGCCAACGCATTCCTGGAGCTCAACCAGCTTGCCGTCGGTATCCAACCGAGTGCTGACGACACCGAGTTTCGGTGCCATCGCCACCACGACGCTGTCGTTCTTCCACACCTTCCGCTTCGAGGGTTCGGTGTCGAGCTGCTTCGATGCTGGAACTCTGGAAGTTTCCACCAATGGCGGCTCCACTTGGACCGTGATGCCGGATGCAAACTTCACGGCTGGCGGATTCAACGGGACGGTCAACGGCGGCTTCAGCAATCCATTGGCCGGCAAGCGTGCCTGGTGCTCGGGCACGATCGGCGCAATGACCCAGGTCTCGGTCAATCTGGCCTCGTTCGCGGGGCAAACCCTGATGGTGCGCTGGCACGAGGGAGACGACAGCTCGGCAATTGGGCAGGGCTGGTTTGTCGACAGCGTGACCATTACCGATGCGGGCACCGCGTCTGCCTGTACGACGGGCAGCAGCGGCAGCTTCATCTTCGGAAATGGTTTTGAGTAATACGCGCTTGGCTCCGACGGGCTGATTCCGTCGGAGCGCAAAATCGGTGAAGCAAAACGGCCGGGATATCCCCGGCCGTTTTCATTTGAGACACATCAATTCAGTTTTTGCCGGTGGTCTGCTTGCGATAGCTACCATCAAACGAAGTCTGCCAACTCGCGCCCCCATCATCCGAGGTTTCCCAGTGCTGGCGTACGCTGCCGTCTGTCGGGGTCCAGCTGATGCGTTGCTTCTGTGGCTTGCCATCGCTGAGGTTGGGGCGTTCGCCTTCGAGCACCATGCTGTCGCCGTGCAGGCCGCCGCTCAGATATAGCGTTCCGCCCTGATCGTCGCTCCAGAACTGATACCAGTGGCCGGTGATGCCGTCGTAGGCGTTGTAGCTGCGGCCTTCGCCGCCGCCGGCATTGGTCCAGTGTTCGGCCAGGGTG
Source organism: Lysobacterales bacterium (assembly GCA_043738015.1). Classification (GTDB taxonomy): domain Bacteria; phylum Pseudomonadota; class Gammaproteobacteria; order Xanthomonadales; family Ahniellaceae; genus 0-14-3-00-62-12. The sequence continues at coordinate 46,692 of JAYSZM010000058.1, read as the reverse complement.
CAGCCCTTGTTGACCAGGCTGATCTGGTTCTCGCCGACCTTGTTACCCTGCGGACCAAATACGTCCCAGCTGCCGATCCAGAAATCGAACTGGCGAAAGGCTGCCAACTTCCAGGTCTCACCGGGTTTGGGCTGGGCCGGTGAGGTCGGCGCGCTGACCGGCGCGGCAGGGGTTGTGGATGCGGGTTCGGTGGCCATGGCGGTCGTACTCCCCAACAGGCTGATGCTCAGGCAAACAGCGGAAAGTCTCGTGCGGGCTCCTGCGGACGAGGGATGCGCACGTTAGCCGTGCCCGACTAGAATCGACCGCGATGAGGGACCCCGCAAGCGCCAGAGGTCAGGTTGGCGGCTCGTACTGTCATTCGGGGTTTGTATAGTGATTGTCAGGGCAGGGGAGACTTATCGATGCAGATCATCGGGCGTACGCTGGCTGCGGTTGCCACTTTCATCATTGTCGCGCTGATTCTGGCGGGCTGCCAGGCCATGCCGGAAGCATCCCGCGGCGGCGCGCTTATGCCACAACCGATTGCCGACAATCCCGGTGAGCGCGGCCAAGATTTTCGCGCGCGGCGGGAGGCCTGGATCGAGCATCTGCATCGCGCTGCGCCCGATGTTGACTGGCGTCAGCAGGACGCGGTATTTCGCGCTGCCCGATTTGAACGGCGCGAGTATGAGCGTGCGCTGCGATTGGAGCGCGGGGCTTCGCCCGCTGATCTGCGCAATGTGCAATTGCAGGCGATATCAGGAACCTGGGCGGAGCGCGGCAGCAGTAATCAGGCCGGACGCGTTACCGCTGCAGCACTGGATGCAACAAACAATCGATTGACCGTGCTCTCGCATGGCGGCAATGTCTGGCGCGCCTCACGTGCTCTGCTCGACTGGACCAGCCCCAACGACGGCGCGCGTTTTTCACCTGTCAGCGATGCTGGCTTCCTGCAGCGACTGGCCGGCGGCAGTGGCGAGCGTCTGCTAGCTGCAAGTGATTCGCCGACGGGTATTTTCCGCAGCGACAACGGCGGTCTGACCTGGGCCGCGAACGCCGGCACCGCACTGGCCAATCCCTGGTACACGATGGGCCTGACCGCGCGCGATGAAACCCAGAACGATGTCTATCTGCTGCGCGTTCATTTCGATTCTGGCGCCGCAATGAACTGGCGGCCGCATTTGTTCTCATCGACCGACCGCGGCACCACGTTCACTTCGCGTGGATTCATCGGTCAGCGCGATACGGTTTCGATCTTCTCGCCGCGTTACGACCACAACAATGTCTATGTGCTCAGTGGCAACGAGGTCTCGACGATCACGCCGGGTACCCATGCACTCGCCCTATTGTCGACGATCACGCTCGGCTTCACCCTGACCAACGAAGACCGGGCCGTGCTCACCGGTGGATTCTCCGGCGGACAGGTGTTCCTGTACGCGTTCTACTCGCGTCGGAGTACTGGCAACACCGCCGTGTTCCGGTCTCTGGATGGTGGCGTCACCTGGAGCGCGCGCACTGCGGTGCCGACCACGCTGATGACCGCCAATTCGGCCGAGTCATCGACCAATGACCCGCTGCGCGCCTATGCCGGCGGCGTCAATGCCTACCGCACCGCCGATGGTGGTGCCAGCTGGATCCTGATCAACGACTGGACCGCGTACTACGGCGCGCCGGCCAGCAAACTGCATGCAGATATCCCGAATATCGATGTCTGGCGTACCAGTGGAGGCGCCGAGCGCGTCTACATCTCGACCGATGGTGGTCTGTATGAGTCAACCGATCACGCCGCCACCGTGCAGAATCTGAATCTGAGCGGGATGAATGTGTCGCAGTACTACGGCAGCTATACGCGGCGCAGCGCGCCCTACCAGGTGCTGGTCGGCGCCCAGGATCAGGGCTATCAGAAGGCGCTGGCACCGACCGGCGCTATCGACAGCTATGTGCAGACCATCAGTGGTGACTATGCCCATCTGGAATCGACCGATGGCGGCAACCAAGTCTGGATGGTGTATCCGGGCTTTGTCATGGTCGACACCTCGACCACCTCGTCAACCCAGGCGGGTCTGGTCTCCTGGGACTTCGCGACAAACAACTTCACCGCAGGGTTCTTCCTGCCCGCGCTCGCGGTTGATCCCAGCAACGCCGCGCGCATGCTGCTTGCCGGCGGCAATCTCAGTGGCAGCGGCCAGCGCCTTGTGCAACTTACCCGCAGTGGCGGCAGCATCAGTCACAGCGAGATCCCATTCGACTTCGGCACCAAAGTGACGGCGGTGGCCTACGCCAGCGACGGCGGCACCCGCTACGCAATCAATGACAACGCGCAATTCTTCCGTCAGATCGGCGTCGGCGCTTGGGGCCAGACCAGTAGCGGTCTGCCCGACAACCATTTCTTCTTCGGCAATCGCATCCTGGTCGACCCGGTGACCGCCGGCAAAATCTATGTGGCCGGCTCGGGCTATTCCAATCCCGGTGTCCATGTGTCGACCAATAATGGCAACAGCTTTGTCGCAATGAGCACTGGTCTGCCCAACACCATGGTGTTTGACCTCGCCATCTCCAGCAATGGCCAGCACCTGTTCGCCGCGACCGAAGTGGGGCCCTACTACTTCGATACCGGCACCAATAGCTGGCAGGATCTCGGCGCCCTCGGTGCGCCCGAGCAGCAATACTGGGATGTCGATTTTGTCGATGCGCAGAACATCGCGCGCTTCTCGACCTATGGTCGTGGGATCTGGGATTTCGTGCTGGCGCCAACTGGCGTGCTGTTCGGCAACGGCTTCGAATAAGCCTGCAGCATGCTGATGGCGCGGCGCCGACGCGCGCGCGCTGACGGCTCGCCCGCTACCCGCCATTGCCGGCGCAGTGCGGGCGGGCGGTGCAGGCTCTACAATGCCAGCCTTTGCACGCCGATTTGGCGAGCGCACTACCGGGAGAGTCACCATGGCCGAACCAGTCCTCACCGCGCCCGCAGGCGGCGCCAAGATCACCATTGCCAATGGCAAGCTGACGGTGCCGAACAATCCGATCATTCCCTTCATCGAAGGCGATGGCACCGGCGCCGATATCTGGCGCGCCTCGGTGCGGGTATTCGATGCCGCGGTCGAGAAGGCCTACAAGGGCGAGCGCAAGATCCACTGGATGGAAATCTACGCCGGCGAAAAAGCCAACAACCAGTTCGGCACCTGGCTGCCCGAAGCCACCGTGCAGGCCTGCCGTGATTATCTGGTGTCGATCAAGGGCCCGCTGACCACGCCGATCGGTGGCGGTATCCGTTCGCTCAACGTCGCGCTGCGCCAGATGCTCGATCTCTATGTCTGCCTGCGCCCGGTGCGCTGGTTCAAGGGCGTGCCCTCGCCGGTCAAGCGCCCCGACCTGGTCGACATGACGATCTTCCGTGAGAACTGCGAAGACATTTATGCCGGCATCGAGTTCGAAGCAGGCTCCGAGGCCAACAAGAAATTCCTCGCGATGTTCAAGGAAGCGTTCCCGAAGGAATACGGCAAGATCCGCTTCCCGGATTCCTCGGGTATCGGCATCAAGCCGGTGTCCAAGGACGGCTCCGAGCGCCTGATCCGCGCCGCCATCGAATACGCGATCAGCAACAAGCAAAAGTCGGTGACCCTGGTCCACAAGGGCAACATCATGAAGTTCACCGAGGGCGCCTTCCGCAACTGGGGCTACGCCCTTGCCGAACGCGATTTCGCCGATCAGGTCTACACCTGGGATCAGTGGGAGCGCACCAAGGCAGCGAAGGGCGAGGCCGAGGCCAATGCCGAGCAGAAGGCCGCGGTCGCCGCCGGCAAGGTCATCATCAAGGATGCCATCGCCGACATCACCCTGCAGCAGGTGCTGACCCGTCCGGAAGATTTCGACGTGATCGCCACGCTCAATCTCAACGGTGACTATCTCTCCGATGCGCTCGCCGCACAGATCGGCGGTATCGGCATCGCGCCGGGTGGCAATGTCAACTACGTCACTGGTCACGCAGTGTTCGAAGCCACCCACGGTACTGCGCCGAAGTACGCCAATCTCGACAAGGTCAATCCGGGTTCGGTGATCCTGTCGGGCGAGATGATGCTGCGCTACATGGGCTGGACCGAAGCGGCCGACTCCATCATCACGGCGATGGACGTGGCCATCGGCAACAAGAAGGTGACCTATGATTTCGCGCGCCTGATGGAAGGCGCGACCGAGATCAAGTGCTCCGAGTTCGCCGACGAGCTGATCAAGGCACTCTGAGCGCAGATCCCAACCGGCCATGCGCTACGGCGCATGGCCATCCATGACGGAGGCGCGTGGGTGTCAGCACGACGACAGAGCGCGTCGTCCGAGTCGCAGCTGGTCGCCAGCTACCAAGCGCTCGATGACGATAGCCAAGTGTTTGTCGAGGCGCTCTGCCTCGGCGATGGCGCAATACTGCACTCTGCCCTGATTGCGTTGGTCAACACCGTATTGCCGAAATCGGCCTGGCACAATACGAGCCAGAAGCGGATCAAGGAAGCGCTGGCGTCGCTGCCGCAGTTCATCGCAAGTTCGAATTCGAGCAACGTCGCGCCGGTTGTCAGTCCGCTGCTGCGCAGTGCGATCGCGGTGCGGATGATCGCGAGTGGCCGTGTTGCCGCGTGGGTCGCAGCCTGTCGCAACGCCAACGCCAGGATATCGAGCTACGAAAGCGTGCTCGATCGACCAGCAATGGAGCAGCGCCTGCAGGTTGCCGGGCTCTACGCCGGCCTGGATCCTGATCTACAGGTGTTCCAGCGCTACTTCGGCCCATACTCGCCAATGACATCGCCGCTGTTGTTGGTCATGCAGGCCGCATTGCACAGCGAAGTCGTGATGGCCCTGCATCCGACCACCCGTGCCCTGGCGGTGGCGGAACAATTGATGCTGCAGTTGGACGCACCGGATGCCGAAGCCACAGAGTGGCTGAAGGTTGGCCGCGGAATGCTGGGCGTCAGCGAGCGCGCCGATCATGTGCTCATTGAAGCGATTCTGCGCCACGAAACCAGGCGCGGTGAACTGAAGGTGTTCGCCGAACTCGCTTCGCGCTCACCGATCAATGTGCTGTTGAAGCGGGCCTTCGATGCCGCGGTCAGCGGTGAGCCGGCGGCGCGGGTCGGAGAGTCTTTGGAAGAGGCCTTGAAACTGCTGCGCCGGGAGTTCGGCCCCGCCCGCTGGCACCTGGATCTGTTCGTCCTACTGCATATGGCGTGCCTGACGGTCCTGGATACGCCCGGGATGCTCAAGCGGCGCGCGCAGCTGATGAAACTCAATCCCAGCGATGCCGACGGGCTCGCTATCCATTGGTGGCAGCAGTTCATCAGTGCGCGCGCGTCCGGCCAAACCATGAAGGAGCCGATCCTGCCAGCGCGAACGCCGGCGCATCATTGCTGGTGGCTGGCAGTGCTGTTGACCTGGTCCAAAGTCACGTTCAGCGATGCGTTGCGAGAGACGCTGCGCGTGCACCTGGATCAGGCGCAGGTCGCGGGCTGGCATCTGCTGGCGGCGCAGCTTTCACAAGTCATCGGCGATACCCGCCCGGGCCTGCCGACGTCCGAACTGAAACTGGTCGACTGGTGCCGTCCACAGGGCGCTTGGGAGAGTGCGCTGCAGGCGATTGGTGCACTGGCGCGTAGCAGTCGCACGACGAGCGCCGGCAGTGGGGCTACGAATTTTTCGCGCATACAGGTGCGCGTGGGGCACCTTCCTGGAATTGTCGGCGGTGTGATTCTCCGCCTCGTCGAGCAGCGCCCGCAGGCCAAGGGATTCAGCGCTGGGCGCCCTTTGACTTCCTCGCGCCAGGCGCTGGACGCCATGCAGCGCATCGAGCCCGGTGAAAACGCCGACCGGCGTCTACTGGAGGCCTATGCGGCCGACATCGGCGCCTATGGCTATTTCGACGACGTCAAAGTGGGCGAGTCACGCACGGCTCAGGCTTTGATCGGCCATCCGCATGTCGTCGAGTCTTCCAATCCCGGGCGTGCTGTTGCGGTGGTCGCCAGCGATATTGGCTTGCATGCGCGGCGTGGCGATGACGGACGCATCGATCTGCGTCTGTCCAGGCCGATCCCGATCGGTAGCAAAGGGATGCTCGAACTGAAGGGCACCCAGCTTACCGTCTATCGATTCGACGACACCCTGCAAGGCTTGGCGCGCATCGTCGGCGACGGCTTGCGCCTGCCACCCGAGGCGGTTGCGCCGCTGCTCGATCTGCTGCCCGACCTGTCGCAACGGGTCAAGCTCGATACCGATCTTGCGTCTTTCGGCGTGCGCGAAGCCGCCGCCGACATGCAGGTCTACGCCCAGCTCGACCCGATAGCTGACGGGCTGCGTCTACGTCTGGTCGTGCGTCCGCTTGGACCGGACAGCGCGGCGCATGCGCTCGGAGTCGGCGCTGAGACCGTGATGGCAACGGTGGACGGAACGCCGCATCGCGCGCAACGCCGACTCGCCGCCGAACGCGAGGCGGGCCGACAGCTGTGTCTGCTCTGCCCGGGACTGGAAGGCCTGGATCTGTCCGCGCCGATCGAAGTGCGCGATCCGGAGGCTGCGCTGGCGCTGATCGAGGGGCTGCAGGCGGCGGGCAGCGTCCTGGTGCTGGAATGGCCGACGGGCAAGCAACTGCGCATCGGCAAGGCGCGCGACGACAAGTCGCTGACGCTGACCGTGAAGCGTCAGCGCGACTGGTTCAGCGCTGACGGTGGTCTGGCGCTGGACGACGGCAGCGTGGTCGCCCTGAGTGAAATCCTCAGGCAGCTACCCTCGGCCACCGGGCGCTATTTGCGCCTGGACGGCGAGCGCATCATCGCCCTTGAGGGCGAACTTCGTCGACGTCTTGAGCTGCTGCATGGCTTTGCCGACGATAAGGGCAAGCTCAGTGTCAGCGCAGTGGCTGCGCCGATCTTTGCCGAGGCGCTCGACGAGCAAGACGAGATCGACGTCAAGTTTCGCGACCAGCTGAAGCGGATCAACCGCGCCCAGCAGCAGGTCGCCAGCATTCCTGCGGATTTCCAGGCAGATCTGCGCGATTATCAGGTCGATGGTTTTCGATTTCTGATGCGGCTTGCCGGCTGGGGTGCCGGTGCTTGTCTGGCCGACGACATGGGCCTGGGCAAGACCGTACAGGCGTTGGCGATGTTGACGGCGCGCGCCGCGGAAGGTCCGGCCCTGGTGCTGGCGCCGACCAGTGTGGTCGGCAACTGGCGACGCGAGGCGCTGCGATTTGCGCCGGGGCTCAATGTGCGCGTGTTCGGCGAAGGCGATCGCGAGGAAGCGCTCAACGATCTGGTCGCGGGAGACCTGGTTCTGGCCAGTTATGGCCTGCTGACCGCGCAGATCGAGCGCTTCGAAAAAATCGCCTTTGCTACCCTGGTGCTGGACGAGGCCCAGGCGATCAAGAATGCGGCGACACAGCGCGCGCAGGCGGTACGTCGGCTGCAGGCGGATTTCCGCGTCGCCACCACGGGCACGCCCTTGGAAAACCATCTCGGCGAATTGTGGAGTCTGTTCCGCGTCTTGAACCCTGGCCTGCTCGGCAGCGAGGAGCAATTTCGCAAGCGTTTCGTCAATGCCATGGAACGCGATCCGCGCGCACCCGAACGCGAGCATCTGCGCCGGCTGCTCGCGCCCTTCCTGCTGCGCCGTACTAAGGCCGAGGTATTGACCGAACTGCCGCCACGCACCGAAATTCTGCTGACCGTCGAGCCGAGCGCGGCCGAGGCACAGTTACTGGCGGCGGTGAAGCGGCAATCATTGGAACGCCTCAACGACAAGAGCCTGCCACCCGAGCAGCGTCGCGTGCAGGTGCTGGCCGAGATCATGCGCCTGCGCCGCGCTGCCTGTCATCCCGATCTGGTCGCGCCGGAACTTGGCATCAGCAGTGCCAAGCTCGAACACCTTGTCGAACTTGTGCAGGAGCTGATCGACAACCGCCATCGCGCCCTGGTGTTTTCGCAGTTCGTTGACTATTTGAGTTTGGTCCGCGAACGCTTTGATCGCGAGGGCATCGACTATCAGTACCTCGATGGCAGCACGTCGCAAAAGGGCCGCGACGCCGCCGTCGCCGCATTCCAGCGTGGCGAGGGCAAGGTATTTCTACTGAGCCTCAAAGCCGGTGGTGTCGGCATCAATCTCACCGCCGCCGACTACGTCATCCACCTCGACCCGTGGTGGAACCCCGCCGTCGAACAACAGGCCTCCGACCGCGCCCACCGCATCGGCCAGACACGCCCGGTGACCATCTATAAACTGGTGCTCAAGGGCAGCATCGAGGAACAGGTGATCGCCTTGCACGCCAGCAAACGCGAACTGATCGACCAGGTTATCGAAGGCCAGAACAGCGCCGCGCGCATGAGCGTTGATGAGCTGCTGGCCATGCTTGCGGATTCGTAGCGATTGCTTGCCGATCCCGCCTCGTTTGTCCCAATGGGACTCGCTTCGGTTGTACCCGAGGGGATTGCATAGAGCGGGGTGAGCCCCGCTCTATGCAATCCCCTCGGGGACAACGGCAAGGGCAAAGCAGCGGGGCGATTCCCGTCTTACTGCAGATCACCCAGCATGGCGTCTTTGGTCGGCGCATTCAGCCACAGGGCAATGTCCTGGCCCATGATCTTGACGGTGCGACCAAGCACCGAGCATGAACCCTTGTAACCGCCGAATGCGCCGCCCATCGAATTGCGACGGATCTTGAAGTTGCCGATCTCGACGCCGTTCTCGAACAGGCGACCGCGCGCTGACGTCGATTTGCGATGACCAAGCCACGCATTGCCTTCGCTGATTGCATCGCGGATCTCGATCACCAGCACCTTGCCTTCGGCGGCTTCATCGACGGCGTCGACCAGGCGGATCTTGTGGCCGCCCTTGGTCGCAAATTCCTTGATAAAGTCGGCCAGCTGGGTCTGCAGCGTGCATTCGCGCATGATCTTGCCCGCGACCTCGGAATCCTCCGCGAACGGGATCGATCGCGCGAGCTGGATCTCGTCGGCAGCGGCAAACGCCGAACCGCTGAGGAATGAGAGCAACAGAAGGCCGGAAACGAATTTCATCAGTGAGTTCCTTGAGCAAAGGGAGCAGTGTCGAACGAGCGGCGGTGCGCTGATCGGTGCACACAGTTCGTGCCGAACGCGTCCAGCATGCTATCGCCTCGAAGCCCAAGCACGCAAAGTCGCAGTCGCAGCGCGCTTACTGTGTTTCGAGCCCGCCGAGCAAGGTGCGTGCGTAGGCCGATATCTCGGCGACCGTGTTCTCGTCGGTGGGTGAAGTGTGCAATGTTGTCTCGGCTTCATCCTCGCGGCCCTGCCGCCGCGCGCAATGCGCAGCGAGGATGCGCGCTTCCAACGCAAAGGCGGGCGTGGCGTCCGCCCGTGCGAACACCGCCTTGGCGGGCGCGCAATCGGCCGGCAGTCGTTCCAGTCGACTGAGCAGGCGCGCATAGACGAGGTCGGGTTCGGCATCGCCCGCGTAGAGATAGCTTGCAGCCTGCCGCGCGGCTGTGGCCTGCAGTGCCTCGGAAAGCTGCAGCGCCGCGTCGAATTCGCCCTGCCGTTCCAGCGCCCGGGCCAAGCCGAAGCGACCCTTGACGGACTGCCGCTGGTCGGTCTCACCGCGCCGCGCATAGATATCCAGTGCTTCGCGGAAGCGGGCGATGGCATTGTCGATGGCATTGTCCTTCAGGTAGATATTGCCGGCATTGACCAGCGCGAATGCGATCAAGGCTTCGTCGGGCTGCTTGAGCGCGCGACGGATGGCAACTATACGCTCCATCATCTCAGCAGCTTGCTTGAAGCGCAGCTGGCGACTAAGCGTGATGGCGATGTTGTTGAGCGAGACCAGAGTGCGCTCGTCGCCGACACCGAAGATCTGATCGTCGTAGCGGAGCGCCTCTCGATACATGGCTTCGGCTTCACTATGACGGCCGAGTTGCAGCAGCGCCACTGCGCGCGCCGACACGATGTCCTTGCGCAGATAGAGCGGCATTGCGGTCTGCGTGGACAGCGACTGGTAACTGCGCTCGGTCAAAGCGAGCGCCTCCTCGGCACGATCCCTGAAGCTCAGCACGTACACATACATCGCGAGCGTGTCGACGAATTCGCGCGTGTCGGGCGACAGCCGCGCGGCGCGGCCCTCATAGGCGCGTTTGAGGTAGGGCAGCGCGTCGTCTCCACGGCCAAGGTTGTTGAGTTCCAGGCCAATCATGTAGTCGATGTTCTCGACCAGTTTGATATCGATTCCGGAATCGGATCGGGCCAGATCGGCAGCTTGTTCGAACTGCACCAGCGCGTCTTCGTCCTTGGAGGATTTGTTCAACGCATAGCCGAGGCCGAAATGTGCATTGACCCGCGCGGCAACGCCGCCATCGCGTTCGGCTTGGATCAATGCGCGTTGCATCAACTCCAGACCACGCGCGGGCTCTGAGACACCGAGGTAGGCATGGCCCAGTGCGATCAGCAATGCGGAATGCGTCGCCGGCTCCAGATCGCGTCGGCTCTCCAGTTCGCTCACGCCTTTCGCCAGCAGCTCCTTGGCGCTCGGATCGTAACCATCGGTGTTTCGCGGGTCCGCTGACGAAAACACGCCAGTGACAAATTCGGCCACGGCACTGGCATTGCGCGCCTCGGTCCGTGCGATGTCGCGCTGCTGGCGTGCCTGCCCGGTCTGCCAGAGTGCGATGCCGAGTCCGCTGACGAGCGAGACCGCCGCGATCAGGGATAGCGCACTCGCCAATGCATGCCGCCGCAGGAATCGCCCCATGCGATAGCGCAGATTGCCGCGGCGTGCGAGCACCGGTTGGTGCCGTAAATGGCGCTGTACGTCCTCGGCGAACTCGGCGACCGAGGCATAGCGCTGCTCGGGTTCCTTGCGCAACGCCTTCAGCACGATCGCGTCGAGGTCGCCACGCAGCAAGGCGCTGAGCTGCCCCGGGCCGACGTTGCGGGCTGCCGCCCGTTCCATCGGCTGCTGCGCATCGGCTTTGTCTTCCTGCATTGCCGCGAGCGAGGGCCGCTGCGGTTCCTGGGTCAGGATCGCCTGCTCGTACGCTGCCGGAGTTGTAGCGGTTGCCCCATACGGGCGCCGTCCGGTCAGGAGATCAAACAGCAGTAGACCCAGCGCATAGACATCGACGCCGGTTGTGGCCAACTCGCCACGTACTTGTTCCGGCGCCGCGTATTCCGGCGTGAACATGCGCGCCGCCGATGCGGTGATTCCAGAGTCCGCCTCAAGCAGTTTGGCGATGCCAAAATCCAGCAGCTTCACCTGGCCACTGCGGTCGATCATGATGTTCGAGGGCTTCAGATCGCGATGCACGACCAGTCGCCGGTGCGCATGCGTCACCGCATCGCAGACGGTAAGGAACAGGCGCAGGCGCGCGTCGATGGTGAGTGTGTGCTCGTTGCAATAGCTGCCGATCTCGCTGCCTTCAACATACTCCAGCACCAGATAGGGCTTGCCATCGCTGCTGACGCCGCCGTCGAGCAGGCGCGCAATATTGGGGTGACTGAGCGTGGCGAGGATCTGGCGCTCGGCGCGGAAGCGCTGCAGCAGGTCGCCCACATCCCAACCCGGACGCACCAGCTTGATCGCCGCCTGCTGGACATATTCCCCGTCATCGCGCTCGGCGAGATAGACCGCGCCCATGCCGCCGCGGCCGATCTCGCGCAGCAGCCGCCAGGGGCCCAGACGCACACCGATCAGCGCATTGCTTTGCTGAGCGCGTCCGTCCTGGTTGAGTGCGTGCAGCAACTCCGGCGCCGCGGCGCCGAGCGAGGTGCTGTCTTGCCGCGCACGCATATCGGCTGACAGCATGGCTTCGATTTCGGCACGCAACTCGGGGCTGTCGCTGCAACGTTCATCGAGAAAGGCGGATCGCTCGGCGGTGGGAAGGTCCGCTGCCTGTTCGAAGAGCGCACGGACTCGTTGCCAATCGGAGGCAGCCATACACGCTCATCCCCGGCCATACGGTGCACCGATCATAGCGCCGACCGGTTGCGCGACCGATTGAACAGGAGCGCGCCTGCCGCGCCTGCCGCATGGTCGGAACAGTGTGCGCCGAGGGTGGCGTCGACAAAGCGCGAGCAGCGCGCCGGCAGCGCGTCCAGTGTCAGGTTTTCGGGAATGCGGGCGTGGTGCACGCAGACGGCGCCACGGCTGTTCCAGCCGGCCTCGAATTGCATCCCGTCATTGCCCGGTGTCTGCTGTTGCACGCCAACGCGATCGTAGATATCGATCGAGGTACCATCCCGCGTGCTCGGGCGATTGTCGCCACAGTAGTCCGCGCGTGCCAGGTGGATGCAGGCTTCGTAGTGCGGCGCCAACGACTCGCCGGTGTTGGGCGCAGCGCGCCAGGGCAGGTAGCCCCAGCGCAGGCACTTGGCCTCGACTCCGCTGACGCAGCTCATGCTGAAGCGCGCGTTGTCACCGATGTAGTGATGCTCGGCATCAAAGTAACCAGGGTAGACGACGACGCGGGTGTCGCCGGCCGGGTCGGGAGTGCAGAAACCGGTGAACAGCATTTTGCCTGGCTGACGCAGCTCCAGCGTATGCAGCCAGACCTCCTTGAAGCGTGCGCCGGCGTCCTGTTCCACTGCGGCAACGCGGACCACGCCGAGTTCGCCCATGTCCAGTTCGGCGCCGACCAGATCGGCGCCTTTGAGCACTTTGCCATTGCCGTCGTTGAGCACGAAGCGCGTGCCCTCCACGCGCAGGCCATCGATCGCAGCGCCGGCGGGTGTCGCCAGGGCGAAACACAACAACATCGAGACCCACCGGTTGGCGCGCATGTCGGATGCTCAGCGCTGGGGCAGGGTGACGTGAACGTTGGAGAGCGCGATAGCGCTCAGCGGACTGCGCGCCTTGTCGGCAAATACGCCGCCCTGCGGGCTGCTTCCCTGAAAAACCAAGCCGGGGCCATTGACCCGGAAACCGTTCAGCTTAATGCCCTGGAGTATCGGTCCTTGCAAAACGGGACCGTTGAAGCTGACTCCGTTGAAGGTCACACCATTCAAGCTGATGCCATTCAGTACCGGTCCGGGCGTCACCGCGGAGTTCGCTTGGCAAACGGGGACACACAGGGCCATGCTGAGGGCGGCAGCAATAAGGGCGCTTGTCAATTTCATTGCGGTTCTCCTGGATGAGTGGGAAGGCGTTGCGATTGCCGGCCTTGTCTACACATACGCAGGCGCTACCGACCGGAGATCATCACGGCAAAATTTTTTGCAGCGGCGTTTTGCTGTCGCCAGTCCGAATGACCGGCTGGGATGCTGACCACCACTTCACGCGCCAAACAAGGGTTACACTCGGCCCAGTCGGGCAACTGCGGCAGGCCAGATGACCCGACCCGGTACGCCCAACGGGAACCATCCAGCGGAGACGGCGAATGAGCGAACCTGACCAGACCGGCATCACCCAGCAGGTCGCACGTGCGGCCGACGATCCACAGGCACGCTCGCAACTGATGCAACGCGTGCATCAGGATCTGATGCGGATAGCACACGCCGAGCTGGCCCGACACCAGCGCGGCGAAACGCTGAACACGCGCGCCCTGGTCAACGAGGCCTACCTGAAGTTGTTTGCCGGGGAAGGCGGCGAGTACCAGAGCGCTCATCATTTCTTCGCGACTGCCGCCAAGGCGATGCGCCAGGTTGTGATCGACTACGCGCGCATGCGTGTTGCCGAACGCCGCGGCGCTGGCGCGGTGCACATCGCGCTCGACGATCTCGAAGCAGAATCGATTCCAGTCGACTCCCAGGCCGAGCGCCTGGTCGCCATCGACGCGGCGCTCGGCAAGCTGGAGCAACTCGATGAGCGTCTGGCCCAGGTGATGGAACTGCGTTTCTTCGCCGGAATGGAAGTCGAAGAGGTGGCGCGCATTCTCAATGTTTCGGTACCGACCATTGTGCGTGACACCCGCACGGCAAAGGCCTTTTTGCAGAAAGAACTCGATCAGGCCAGTTCCGGGCCCTGATCGATGCTTGGTCTGCTGCAGATCAAGGTGTGCGGAGCTCCGCCTGCTGCAGCAGTTCGCTGATGATCCGCGACCGTCGATCGGCTTCGCCGAGTCCGCTACGGAGCCTCGCCAGCGCGTCGCGCATCTGCCCGATTCCTTCGGCACTACCGCGCGCCGCATTGCAGGCGCCGACCAGGGCGAATTGATACTGCGCTTCGGTGACCTGGGCGGCCTCGGCCGCGCCGGAGACCTCGAAGGCGCGTTCGGCTGCAGCGCATGCGGTCTGCGCGTTGCCAAGTGCCAGCCGCACCCTGGCAAGATCGTTCAACGAAGCGACCAGGGTGAAGCTGTTCGGACCGAGCGCAGCCTCATAGGAACGGATCGCGCGCTCGAACAAGCGCTCGGCCTCGGCAAGATTTTGCTCGGCAAACTCGATGCTCGCCAGTGTGCGGATAGCGCCAGCTGTACTGCGATGGTTCTCGCCCAGTGCCTTCAGCCGCAGGCGCAGGGCTTCGTCGGCGTAGGGGCGCGCCTCGGCGGCGCGGTCCAGCTGAACCAGGGTGCTGGCGAGATGATTGGCGCCGAGTGCGATCTGCGGATGCTCGGGATCGAGCAGGCGTCGTCGCGCAGCGAGCACTTCCTCGAACAGCGGCAGCGCCTCGGCGTAGCGTTGCTGGGCGACAAGAATCGTGGCCAGATTGCTGCGCGTGGATAGAGTGTGCGGATGTTCCGAGCCGTAGATGCGCGTATTGAGATCAAGCTCTTCGCGACGCAGAGCCTCCGACGCACGGTAAGGCCCGGTGTTGGCAACCACCATGGCATGCGCACTCAACGCGCGCGCAAAAAACTCGTCGTCGCGCGGCAGTTGCCCACGCAGCGAATCGACCACCGCTGCGGTCAAGGGATGCGCGTCTTCTTCGCGATCAGTCAGAACCAGCCAGGACGCATAACGCAGCATGATTTCCTGCGTCTGGCGATGGCCGACGCCGTAGCGTCCGCGCTGCGCATCCAGTGCGGCCAGATACGCCGCCTCGGCCTGGTCGAGTTGATTGAGTGACTGATGCGAGATCGCCAGCTGCAGATCAATCTGTGCGATGAAGTCGCCATCGCGCTGGCCAACCGAGCTTTGCTCACTGCGCAGCACCTGCAACTCGCTGAGCGCTTCGGTATCGTGTCCAAGTTCATGCTGCACGCCGGCGTGCGACAGCCGGGCACGGCGCGGCTCGGTCGCCTCCGCGCCGGCTTCGGCGAGCAGGGGCAGCGCCTCCTTGTACAGACCTAGTCCACGATAGGCCTCGCCCATCGCCAGCAGCAATTCAGCGCGCGCCTCGGGCTGACCGCGCAACTCGGCGCGAATGCGTTGGCTGCCGGTGTTGAGCAAGCTGCGCGCGCTGATGCGCTCCCCTTGCGATTCCACCGGATCGGCAAGCTTGAACAGCCCGACCATGAAATCCAACGCGGCGCGCGCCTTCGCCGCTTCCGCGCGCGCCTGCCCGGCCTGCTGGAGCGCTATGCCCGTGCCGGCCAGCAGGGACAGCAGGGCGACCAGGCCGAGCCCGGCAGCGAGGGCGTGGCGCTGCAAAAATCGTGTTGCTCGGTAGCGCAGATCGCCGCGCCGCGCCGCAACCGGATGGAATTGCAGATGCCTTTGCACATCAGCAGCGAAGTCCGCGACCGAGGCGTAGCGCTGTTCGGGTTCCTTGCGCAGCGCTTTCAGTACGATGGCATCGAGATCGCCGCGTAGCCGCGCGCTCAGCTGCAATGGTTGCAGTGCGCGCGCCGCTGCCCTTTCGATCGTCTCGTTGAGCGCGCCGGTCGTTGCGCGCGAGGGTCGTAGCGGTTCCTGGGTGAGGATGGCCTGTTCGTAGGCTGCGGGTGTCGAATCCGCGCTGCCATAGGGCCGTTGTCCGGTCAGCAACTGATAGAGCAGCAGTCCGAGCGCGTAGACATCGACGCCCGTGGTTACTGCTTCGCCGCGGACCTGTTCGGGCGCGGCATATTCCGGGGTGAACACACGCGATGCCGAAACCGCGATATTGGCGTCGGGCGTCAGCAGTTTGGCGATCCCGAAGTCGAGCAGCTTCACCTGGCCACTATCGTCGACCATGATATTGGAGGGCTTGAGGTCGCGATGCACGATCAGCCGTTGGTGGGCGTGACTGACTGCCGCGCAGACAAGCAGGAACAGACGCAGGCGATCGTCAACACCGAGCTGGTGGGCGTCACAGTGCTGACTGATTTCCGTGCCCTCGATGTACTCCAGTACCAGATACGGCTTGCCCTCGGTGCTGATGCCGCCATCGAGCAGGCGCGCAATATGCGGATGATTGAGCGTGGCGAGGATCTGCCGCTCAGCGCGGAAGCGCTGCAGCAGTTCGCCGACATCCCAGCCAGGCCGGATCAATTTGATCGCGGCCTTTTGCTGGTAGGCGCCATCATCGCGTTCGGCCAGATAGACCGCGCCCATGCCGCCGCGGCCAATCTCGCGCAGCAGGCGCCAGGCGCCGAGGCGTAGCCCAATCAGCGCATCATGTTCCTGCTGTTCGGCCTGTTGACCGATGAGTTGCAATAATTCCGGCGCCGCGGCGCCGAGACTGGTCTGATCCTGTTGGGCGCGCTCGTCCGCGCTCAGCATGGCATCCACTTCCGCGCGCAATTCGGGCTGGTCGGCACAAGCCGCGTCGAGAAAGCGCGCGCGCTCCCCGACAGGCAGACGCAGGGCCTGTTCGAAAATCTCTCGGATGTGGCCCCAGTCAGATGCTGCCATCGGAATATTCCTGCGGGTCAGGCGAAAAACTGCGGGATGCCCACCATCGGCAGGTGCGTGCAGACGATAGCCGGTGACGGCTCAGTGCGACAGGTCCCGGCGTGAGCGATTGACCGGCGAAGCGCCGGCCATGGCCGCATTGATTCCGTTGCAGCAAGTGCCAGATCAACGCGCGTCGATCCGTGGGTAGTTGCCGGCTGCTGCGCTGACATCGAGCTGATCCGCATCTGACCGTGGCGCGCAAGGACCGCGCCGGCGCGGCCCCGTTCTGCCTCGAAGCGCAGGCACGACGCCAGGACATGTTGCAAGGCTTCATCGAAACGCGATGTGGAATCGGTCTCGACGTTGCCGATGCGAACCAGGGCGACTTTGCCGCGATCAAACTCGGCCGCAATCGGGTTGGTGCCCAGGATTCGCCCGGCCCAATCATCGCTGATCGACCATCGCCTGCCTTCGACACCCAGCCCGCCGGCGTTGGCGCCAAGCGGACCTGGGAGTGCGAACGAGGCGGCGGACAGCATCAACAAGGCGCAGGGCGGGCGCAGCCGCGCTCAGCGTTTTGGCAAGCTAACGCGAATCTTGTCCAAGGCGATGGCGCTCAACGGGCTCTGCTGGGCCGGCGAGAAACTCGTCCCATTCAGCCTGGCGCCCTGGAGAACAAGCCCTGGGCCGTTGAGAAACTTACCGTTGAGGGTCAAGCCGTTGAGGGTCAAGCCGTTAAGGGTCAAGCCGTTAAGGGTGAAGCCGTTAAGGGTGAAGCCGTTCAAGCTCCAGCCATTCAGCTTCACACCGTTCAAGCTCCAGCCATTCAGTTTCACACCGTTCAAGCTCCAGCCATTCAGCTGCGGAGCCTTTGCGCCTGCATTGGCAGGCTCGTCGGCTTGGGCGATCGGAGTGCAAAGGGCCATCGAGAGCAGGCCCAGGGCCAGACCGGTCATCAGTTTCATCGTGATTCTCCATAGTGGGTTGGGGGAGGAATTGTTTCCTCACCAACACATACGGAGGCGGTGGCGGTTGGAGATCATCGAGGTGGGGGATTCTTTCTAGTTTGCTCAATATCGGACATCCGGCAACTGCGTCTGCGTTGCTCTACCTCGCCCATCCTTGGGCTCGTACCTCGGGCATCCATGCCCTCGCCATGCCCTCGCCATGCCCTCGCCATGCCCTCGCGGCGCGGGCGTTCCGCTCGGCTGACGATGCCTGGGGGCTCGAACTGCGTTCGGGTTTGAGGCAGACACCATCCCTGGTGCAGTACATCCGGCCCGCGCATCGGCGCGGGCGTTCCGCTCGGCTGACGATGCCTGGGGGCATCGTCAGGGCGCCGAGCTCCACCCACCCCCCAACGCTTTGAAGGCGGCGATCAGGGCGGTGGCGCTTTGGGTGTGGGCTTGGGCGAGTTGGTCTTCGGCTTGCAGTTGCTGGGCTTCGACATCGAGTACGGTGTTGAAATCAGCGATGCCGCCATCGAAGCGCAGCCGAGCCAATCGCGCGGCGTCGGCGCTGGCCTTGGCGGCGAGGGCGAGGTGTTCGCGGGTGGCGGCGCTATTGCGGTACTCGGCGAGTGCACCATCGGCATCTTCCAGCGCGAGCAAGATGCTCTGCTCGTACTCGGCGAGTGCGCCTTCGGTGCGCGCGCGCTGTACTTTGACCGTTGCCAATACGCGGCCGAGATCGAACGCCGACCAGGTGATCGAGGGCGAGAAGCGCCACGTCTGGGTCGCGCTGTCGCCGAGATCGCTGAATGATTCGGCGGCGAATCCTGCGCTGCCGCTGAAAAAGATGCGCGGAAACAACTCGGCCATGCGATAGCCGATCAACTCGGTCTGCGTGGCGAGGTTGCGTTCGGCGGCGATGATGTCGGGACGGCGTCGCAACAGATCGGCCGGATTGCCCGAGGGCTGGATATCCGGCAGGGTGATCAGCGCCTCATCACGATCCGGAATAGCCGGTGCCGATTGCGGATTGTGTCCGGTCAGCACCGCGATCCGATAGCGGGTTCGGCTCAGCGCAGTCTCCAGCCGCGGAATATTGGCGCGATTGATTTCGAGCTGGGCCTCGGCGCGGGAACGATCGAGTTCGGTGCCACGTCCAGCTTCGAGCCGGGCATCGGTGATCTTCAGCGATTCGGCCTGGTTGGCGACATTGCGCCTCGCGACATCGAGTCGAACCTGCAGCCCGCGGTACTCGAAGTACTGACGTGCCACCTCGGCAGTCACCGCGACCTGGGTACCCCAGTAGTCTGCTTCCGCACCAGCCAGAACCGCATTCTGCGAGCGCACGCCGCGGGTGCCGCGACCAAATACGCTGCCTTCCCAGCTCGCGTCAAATCCGGCTTCGTAGTAATCGCTGTTCAATTGCTCGCTCGGTGCGCCCGGCGCTTCGGCGACAGTTATCGAAGAGCGTTCGCGGCCGAGTTTGGAAGTCACGATCGGCCACAGCTCAAACAGGGATGCCCGCCGCGATGCTCTGGTCTCGGCGACGCGCGCCTTGGCGATGCGCAGATCATGATTGGCGGCAATGGTTTCCGTGACCAGGGCATTCAGGGTCTCGTCGTTGAATACCGTCCAGTAGCTGGCGAGCAGTTCGCCCTGGCTGACGCCTTCGGCCGCGGCGTTCTCGAACGCCGCGGGGAGTTCGGAGCTCGGCCGTACGTAATCCGGTCCAAGCAGGCAGCCGGACAATGCCACGCCGAGCAGGCCCAGGGTGATACCGCGCGCGAGTGTCTGCGGCTTAAACATGCTCCACCTCCAGGGCGGCCCGGTCTTCACGACGTTTGACGAGGGTGCGAATGGCGACATAGAAGACCGGCGTCAGCACCAGCCCGAACAAGGTGACACCGAGCATGCCGCTGAAAACGGTGATGCCCATGACGCGGCGAATTTCGGCGCCGGGGCCACTCGCCAACATCAGCGGCACCACGCCCATGATGAAAGCGAAGCTGGTCATCAGGATCGGACGCAGACGCAGGCGGCAGGCCTCGAGCGCGGCATCGACGACACTGCGACCCTGGTGTTCCAGTTCGCGGGCGAACTCGACGATCAGGATCGCGTTCTTGCAGGCCAGACCCATCAGCAAGACCAGACCGACCTGGACAAAGATATTGTTGTCGAGGAACTCCGGCTGGGTGCCGGCGGCCGCCAACGACACGCTGAGAATCTCCGCCATATTGACCAGCCAGATGCCACCGATCGCCGACAGCATGCACATCGGCACGATCAGGATCACCGCCAGTGGCAGCGACCAGCTTTCATACAACGCCGACAAGGCGAGGAAAACCAGCAGCACGCAGAGCGGAAACACGATCAGCGAAGTGTCGCCCTGATTGACCTGTTGATAGCTGAGGTCGGTCCATTCAAAGGCCATGCCGCGCGGCAGAGATTGTTCCATGATGCGGGTCACCGCCTCGATTGCTTCGCTCGACGACATCAACGCGGCATTGGTTTCACCGGTGAGGTCAGCAGCCGGGTAGCCGTTGTAGCGGATCACCGGATCAGGACCGAAGCTCTGCTTCAGACTGACCACGGTGGTGATCGGCACCATTTGACCCGCCGCGTTGCGCACACGCAATTGCGCGATGTCTTCGGGTTGATCGCGGTAGGGCGCATCGGCCTGGGCGATCACCTGATAGGTGCGACCGAACTTGTTGAAGTCATTGACGTACTGCGAGCCGAGATAGACCTGCAGGGTTTCATAGACACTGCTCAGGGTCAGGCCCTGATCCTTGATCTTGGTACGATCAACCACAGCATCCAACTGTGGCACATTGACCTGGAAGCTCGAAAAGGCGAACGCAAAGCCCGGCGTCTGCATCAGCTGTCCCTGCAGGGCACCGACCGTGTTGTGCAGCTCGCCATACCCCGCGCCGGCACGGTCCTGGATCATCAGCGAGTAGCCGTTGCCATTGCCCAGGCCGAGCACAGGCGGCGGTTCGAAGGCCATCGCCAGGCCTTCCTGGATGGTGCTGAGCTTGCCATTCAAGTCGCGCACGATCTCGCTCGCCTTGCGCTCGCGATCATGGAACGGATCGAGACCGAAAAAGATTACGCCCTGGTTCGGCGTATTGGTGAACTGCAGACCGTTGAGACCCGGAAACGCCACTGCGCTCTCGATGCCCTCGGTCGCCAAGGCCATATCGCTCATCTTGCGGATCACCGCATCGGTACGATCCAGCGAGGCACCGGCCGGCAATTGCACAATGCCGAACAGGTACTGCTTGTCCTGCACCGGAATGAAACCACTGGCGACCGAACGGAATGCCACCAAGGTCAGACCGATCAACAGGGCATAGACCAGGAACACCCAGGCGCGATGCTGCACCATGCCACCGACCATGCCGGAATAGCGCGCGCTGGAACGCGTGAAGAATCGATTGAACGGGCGGAACGCCCAGCCGAATGCCGCATCAATGCCGCGCTGCACGGCGTCCTTCTTGCCATGTGGTTTCAGCAGCACGGCGGCCAGTGCCGGTGACAGGGTCAATGAATTGATCGCCGAGATCACCGTCGAGATCGCGATGGTGACCGCGAATTGTCGATAGAACTGGCCGGTGACTCCGGACAGGAAGGCGATCGGAATGAACACCGCACACAACACGATCGCGATCGCGATGATCGGTCCGCTGACTTCGCGCATGGCCTGATGCGCGGCCGCGAGCGGCGACAATCCGTTCTCGATATTGCGCTCGACATTCTCGACCACAACAATGGCGTCATCGACCACGATGCCGATCGCCAGCACCATGCCAAACAGCGTGAGTACATTGATCGAGAAGCCGAGCGCGAGCAGCACCGCAAAGGTACCAATGATGGATACCGGCACCGCCAGCAGTGGAATGATCGAGGCGCGCCAGGTCTGCAGGAACAGGATTACTACCAGCACGACAAAAAGGATGGCTTCGGCCAGGGTCTTGATCACCTCCGTGATCGAGTCGCGGACGAACACAGTCGGGTCGTAGACCACATCGTATTTCACGCCCTCCGGAAAGGTCCCGCTGAGCCGTTTCATGCGCTCGCGCACAGCGTCCGATAGTGCGATCGAATTGGAGCCCGGCGCCTGAAAAATTGCGATCGCCGCAGCCTGCTTGTTGTTGAGCAGGGAGCGCAGGGTGTAATCGGCAGCGCCGAGTTCGATCCGCGCCACATCCTTCAGTCGCGTGGTTTCACCGAGTGCACCGGTCTTGATGATGATGTCGCCGAATTCCGCCTCATCGCTGAGTCGGCCGATGGCATTGATCGGTGTCGTGAAGTCGGTGCCGGCAGCGCTGGGCGGTGCGCCGAGTTGACCGGCCGACACCTGGACGTTCTGCTCTCGGATCGCGTTGACCACTTCACCGGCATTGAGACCACGGGAAGCAACTTTTTCCGGATCCAGCCAGATCCGCATCGCGTAGTCGCCGCCGCCGAAGGCCAGCGCCTGGCCGACGCCATCGATGCGGGCGAGTTCATCCTTGACGCGCAGCGTCGCGTAGTTGCGCAGGTAGTTGGCGTCGTAGCGACCGTTCGGCGAGACCAGATGCACGACCATGGTCAGGTTTGGAGAAGACTTCACTGTGCTGACACCGAGCCGGCGTACTTCCTCGGGCAGTCGCGGCAAGGCCTGGCTGACCCGGTTCTGCACATCGACCTGGGCTTTGTCGATATCGGTCTCGCCCTTGAAGGTGATATTGACCTGCAGCACGCCATCGCTGCCGGCAATCGACTTCATGTAGATCATGTCCTCGACGCCATTGATCGCTTCTTCAAGCGGCGATGCGACAGTCTCGGCAATGGTCTTGGGATTGGCACCCGGATAAACCGCACGCACCTGGATCGTCGGCGGCACCACGTCGGGATACTCGCTGATCGGCAATTGCGGTAAGGCGATCAGTCCGGCGAGAAATATCAGCGTCGACAGGACCGCCGCAAAGATCGGGCGGTCGACAAAAAACTTTGAGAAATCCATCGGTGCTGGTCCTTATTCCTGCCCGGAAGCAGCTGCCGGCGGTGCGACTGCCGGGGCCTCCGGAGCGGGCGCCGGATCGCCCATTGCGATTTCGACGGGCACCACCGGCATGCCCGGAAAAAACACTTTGGCAACGCCGTGCACAATGATCTGGTCGCCGGCGCTGAGGCCGCTCTCGATCACCCGAAGTCCTTCCACCATCGGACCCAACACGACATCCTTTCGCGTTGCCGAATTCTTTGCGCCGAGGGTGTAGACGAACTTGCGGTCCTGATCGGTCAGCACCGCCTTGTCGTCGATCAACATGGCCTGTTGGCTGCGATTGCCCTGCAGTCGTACCCGAGCAAACAGACCCGAGGCCAGCTTTCCGCTGCTGTTGTCGATCACCGCCCGCACCTTGACTGTGCCGCTGGCGGGATCGATCTGGTTGTCAACAAAATCGAGTTGGCCATGATGCGGATACCCCTCCTCATTGGCCAACCCGACCTCCACCGGATTGCTGTCGGCACCGGTCTGGGCGCGATCGGCATAGGTCAGCCATGTGGCCTCATTGCCCTCGAAGTAGACGTGCATCGGATTCTCCGACACCACCGTGGTCAGCAGGGTGCCGGCATCGACCAGGTTGCCCTCGCGCAATGCCGAAGCACCGATGCGCCCAGTGATCGGACTCTCGATGCGTGAGTACGTGATATCCAGTTGGGCGGCACGTAGTGTGGCCTCGGCGACGGCGATGCTGGCCTGGGCCGTCTTCTCGGCACTGAGGCGCTGCTGATATTCCTCGGCCGAGATCGCTTTGGCGGCGACCAGCTTGTCGGCGCGTTCGCGCTCATCGATGGCCAGGCCGGCGACCGTGCGAGCGCGGCTCAATTCAGCCTGGGCACTGCTCAGCTGAGTCTGGAACGGGCGCGGGTCGATGACGAAAAGCAGGTCTCCTTTCTGCACCGATCCGCCTTCCTTGAAGGCGATCCGGTCCAGATAGCCAGCGACGCGCGGCCTGATCTCGACATGTTCGACGGCAGCAATGCGTCCGCTGAATTCGTCCCAGAGCTGGACTTCCTTGATCAGGACCGGGGCGACCGAGACTTCGGGTGGCGGCATCTGCATGCCGCCCTCCGGCGGGCCGCCGCAAGCGGCGAGGGCAAGACCCAGGGCAGCGCCCAGCATGGTCGAGCGTAGCGGGCGCAGGTTTGCAAGGCGCGTCATATAATTGTCTCCAATCACGATCAGTTGTTGTTTTCGATCAAGGCGACCTGGCCGCGCAGCAATTGCAGGCGGGCGGGGCGACTGAGCAATTCGCGGAGTACCGCCGCCGCGATCGTTGGCATATCGCAGTCGGCAAGCATCATCAGGGGCGCCGGGCTGGCGTGTTCGGCGAGCAGACGCAGTAGATCGTCCTCGATCGCCTCGTCATCCGGACCGCACAGCGCGATCTGACACTGCGGCGCGGTAAGTTTCAGCGCGCGCTGCACCAGTTCGCTGATCCGGTAGGGGCTGGGATCGAAGTGGCTGCGGTCTGTGTTGGCCTCGCAGGGTCCGGCGGCCATGGCCGGCATGACCAGAAAATCCACCGCCGGATAAGCCTGCAGCAGATCCTCGATATCGCGCAAGGCGTCGCCACGACGCACCACAATCCGGGCGCCGTGCAGGGTACAGGCGGCGTCGTGGAGATGGTCCTCGTCACCACCGAGCAGGCTGACATAGCCGCCGCTATCGCGGACCAGGCGGGCGAGCGCGAGGCCGAAGCCGGAACAGCCATTGATGATCGCGACGTGGCGACCTTGCAGGGGAAAGTGGGCGGGAGACATTCGCGCACCTTAGTCGGCTGCATCCGTAGCGGGAATGGTCGAAAGCCATGTACTGGCCATTCCAATCAGGAATAATGGCGCCATGGACCGCTACAGCCTGATGCAGACCTTTGTGCGCGTCGCCGAGACCGGCAGTGTGTCGGCGGCGGCGCGCGATCTGCGACTCGGCCAGCCCGCGATCAGCAAGCATCTGCAGGCACTGGAATCACTGCTCAACGCGCAGTTGTTGCTGCGATCTCCGCAGGGCGTACGTCTGACCGAGCCGGGGCGCCGTTACTACGAGCGCGCCAAACGTCTGCTCGAAGATGTGCATGAGCTCGAATCGGACTTCAGCGAAAGCGGCGCCGGGCCACTGCGTGGTCGCCTGCGTATCCGCGCGCCGGTGACCTTGGGCGAATTGCATCTGGCCCGACTGATCGGGGATTTTGCCAAGCTGCACGCGCAACTCGAACTGGATCTGACGCTGTCCGATCAAGGGGTTGGCTTGCTCGAGGCCGGTGTCGATGTGGCGATCGTGCTCGGGCGACTTGCCGATTCCAACTACGTTGCGCGCCGCCTTGCGGTGCTGCAGAGAGTTTTGGTCGGCAGCGCCGGATATCTGCAGCGAGCTGGTGTCCCGACCCGCATCGACGAGCTCGCCGGGCATGAATTCATCCGGCTCAACGCGGCCGGCGAAGGCGATGTGCTGGCCTTCGGATCGGCGGGCGAACGCCAGAGCGTGCGCACCCGCGGACGCATCCAGGTCAACAATGGGCTGGCCCTGCGCGAATTGTTGCTGGCCGGCCACGGTCTGTCGGCCTTGCCGCGCACCTGGGTAGACGCAGATATTGCCGCGGGCAGTTTGCACTGTGTGCTCGCCGAACACGAACTCGATGGATTGGAGCTGCACGCCCTCTATCCCTCGGCGCGCTTTTTACCGACGCGCGTCCGCGCGCTGATCCGCTATCTGCAGGAACGCCTGTCGGCATTGCCGGGCCTGCGCTGACTCCGCGTCGCGGACAAAAGAACGGACACATCCCTGTGTCCGTTTGGGGAAAGCTTTGGCGGTTGTCGGTCCGATCAGGGGGTAGCAGCGACGCTCGGCGAGGTCAGCAGGCCCTGAACCACTTCAACCGGATCGGCATCGCTGAGCTGGCCGTGGCCGAGTACGGCGACTTCAGCGCCTTCCTCGACACCTTCCAGCACCTGGACCAGATCGCCCTGGCTGGCGCCGAGCTTTACCGGTCGGCGATGTGCGACGCCCTCAGCGATCACGAATACCACCGGCATCTGTTTGTGGGTGAGCACCGCCGCGCGCGGCAGCAGCAGGGTGTTCTGGATGCGATCGAGCGTGATGGTGACGCGCACCAGCTGGCCCGGTCGCAGTGGTGTGCCGGCTTCAGCAACATCCAGCGTGATCGGCGCGGTGCCGCTCTTGGCGTCGACGACAGCGGCGATGCGATCGACGCGAGCACCGAAGTTGCGGCCCGGGAACGCGTCGGCACTGAGCTCGGCCGACTGGCCGACCGCAACATCGATCAAGGCGGATTCGGGAACCGAGAGGCGTGCCTCGAGCTCGGAGAAATCGGCCATATCGAAGGCCGGTGTGCTGGTCGTCAGCATTTGGCCGGGCTTGATGTGGCGACGCGTGATGACGCCGGAAAACGGCGCGCGGATTTCCGAGCGGGTGACGCTCAGGCGGGCGAGGTTGACCTGGGCGCTCTGCGCGGCGTGGTCGAAGCCACTGCGTTCCACGGCCTCGGCGCTGACCATCTTGCGCTCCTGCAGCAGATGTTGACGTTCGTTCTCATGGGCCAGGCGGCGCTCGGTAGCGGCCTGCTGGGCCAGACTCAGGCGCGCACGCTCGGCATCGAGCCGGGCCAGCACCTGACCTTTCTGTACATGGTCGCCTTCTTCGACCAGCAGGCTGAGTACTTCGCCACCGGTCTCGGAGACGATGGTTGCGGCACGGCGGGCCTCGAGCGTGGCGGTGCTGGTCAGCACTCGGACCAGATCACCCTGCTCGACCCGCTGGACCTGTACCCCGGGACGGAAGATTTCCGGCTGGGCCTTGGCGACCGCGGCGTCGGAGCTTCCGCATCCCTGCAGGAAGAGGGCGCTGCCCAGGGCCAGGGGCAGGGCCAGCATGAGCGTAGTGCGTAGAGTCTTCATTTTGTTCAGATAATCTCATTTTCGACGACGTTGCCGCCGGTTTCGATGCCGTTATCGGCATCAACCTGGTCGGTCCACACCTTGTCCATGACGTCCATCAGGGCGTTGAACAAGACCTTCTCAAAGACTTCCATGACCTGCTCCTCGTTGTATTGCGGTGGTGATGTAGGTAACTATAACACCGGATCAGAAGAACACCATATGCTGGAAGTCACCTTCCTGTTCCGGTAGCGGGTGCAGCACAAGGCACCCTCTAGCTCACTTGGATGCGGCAACAAGGATGAAGGTTTCCTACCCCTGCCATCAGACACGGGTGTCACCCACCAAGTTGACAGTTGTGAGCCGCACCGGCGCTGAATAAATCGGGCCAGTTCAAGCAGTGCGCGGTCGAAACGAGGGCAATGCAGGCGCACGCCCAATTCGAATGGCAACTCGACGCGCTGCGCATTAGCATCCGGCAACAGTCATCCCTCTGAAACAGACTCCATGTCGCATCGTCAGATCACCGCAGCCACGCGCTTGAATGAAGTCCGCTACGAGATTCGTGGCGAGTTGGCGCGGCGCGCGCTCGAAATGGAGCAGCAGGGCCAGAGCATCATCAAGCTCAACATCGGAAACCCGGGTCTGTTCGGATTCGAGGCGCCAGCGCATCTGCGCGCGGCGATTGCGCACAATCTGGAGCGTAGCGATCCCTACTGCCATCAGCAGGGACTGGCGGCTGCGCGCGAAGCCATCGCGATGCGCGAGATCGAGCGCGGCGCGCCCAATGCCTCACCGGATACCGTGTTCATCGGCAATGGGGTCAGTGAGCTGATCGATCTTGCCCTGCGCGGACTAATCAATCCCGGTGATGAGGTGCTGGTGCCCTCACCCGACTATCCGCTGTGGACCGCCAGCGTCATCCTCAATGGTGGCGTGGTTCAGCACTACCCCTGTCATGTCGCCAATGGCTTCCTGCCCGATCCGGATGAAGTCGAAGCGCGGATCACGGCGCGCACACGTGCCCTGGTGGTGATCAATCCGAACAATCCGACCGGCGCGGTCTATCCGCGCGAATTGCTGCAGAAGCTCGCCGATATCGCAGCGCGTCACCGGCTGGTGCTGATGGTCGACGAGATCTACGACGGTGTGCTGTTTGGTGAAACGGCCTACACGCCAATGGCGGAACTCGCCACCGAAACCCTCTGCATTACCTTTTCGGGACTTTCAAAGGTGCACCGCGCCTGTGGCTGGCGCGTCGGCTGGATGAGTCTTTCGGGCTATCTCAAGCGCGCCCAGGAGTATTGCCACGCGCTCGATTTGCTCGCGGCGCTGCGCCTGTGCAGCAATGTCACCGCGCAATGGGCGATCGAACCGGCGCTCTACGGCCCCGACACGATCAGCGCGCTGACCATGGAGGGCGGTCGCCTGCATCGCACCCGCCAGGCGGTGATCGATGGCGTGGCCGGCAGCAGCTTTCTCGATCTGGTCGTTCCGCATGGTGCGCTGTATGCCTTCCCGCGCGTAGATACCACCCTGCTGCCCGGATTTGATGATCACCGCTTCGCGCTCGACCTGCTCGAGCACGAGCAGGTGTTGCTGGTGCCGGGCAGCAGTTTCAACGTGCCATATCGCACGCATTTCCGGCTGACCCTGCTGCCTCAGGCCGAGATCATGGACGAGGTTTTCGTGCGCATGGAGCGGGCCCTTGACCGCGCCTCGCACGCGGCGCATCGCGCGGTGGCCTGAAGACGCGTCCGCCGCAACGCGCACCGTGCTGCCCCCTTGGCGCCGCGGCGCCATAAATCAGTAGCGGTGATCGATGCGGCAAAAGCGCGGCAAGCAGTCACCTTTATTGGTTTACAACGACTAAGCTCAAGGGATCTTGCGCCTGTGGCTTGCGGCGCGCACGCGGAGCCATCACCATGCGTTTGATCGTTTTCGTACTGCTGGGGATTTGCATGACTGCTACTGCCGCGCCGGCCAAGCGCTATCTCGCCCTCGGCGATTCCTACACGATTGGCGAATCGGTAGCCGAGTCAGGTCGCTTTCCGTTGCAGTTGGCGGCGGCATTGCAGGAGCGTGGCGAAGTCTTTGCCGCGCCCGAGATCATCGCCCGCACCGGTTGGACCACGGTCGAACTGCAGCAGGCGATTGACCTCGCCAAGCCGCGCCCACCGTTCGATCTGGTCACCTTGCTGGTCGGTGTCAACAATCAGTACCGTGGCGGAGATCTGCGTCGCTACCGCAGCGAATTCTCCAAGTTGCTGCTGCATGCGATCGCGCTCGCCGGGCGCGACAAGAAGCAGGTGCTGGTCATCTCGATTCCCGACTGGGGCGTCACCCCGTTCGCGCGCAACGACAAGCGCGGCGCGCGCCGGATCGCCAAGCAAATTGATGCCTTCAATGCCGAGGCGGCCGACGTCTGCCGAAAGAATGGCGTGCGCTTCATCGACATCACCGCGACTTCGCGTGATCGCGGCGGTGACGTCACCATGCTTGCCGAGGACGGCCTGCATCCGAGTGCCGCCATGTATGCGCGCTGGGTCGAGGTGATCGTGCGCGAAGGTTTTGGCCCCTGAGGCGGTGATGCCTGCGTCGATCCGTATTCTGCTGGTCGATGATCACGCGGTAGTGCGCGAGGGCATGCGTGCCCTGCTTGAGGACTTCAACGAGATGTCCGTGGTCGGCGAAGCCGCCAGCGCCGATATCGCCCTGCCGATGCTGCCGCGCATCGCGCCCGATCTGTTGATGACCGATCTGAAGATGCCGGGTCTGCCCGCGGCCGAATTGGTGCGCCAGGCACTGCAACTCGTACCGCCATTGCGCATTATCGTGTTCACCAGTTTCGCCGAAGCCCGGCTGGTTCGTGCCTTGCTCGATGCCGGTGCCCATGGTTATCTGCTCAAGGATGCGCACCGCGAAGAGATCCGCCGTGCCATCCATGCCGTGATGGAAGGCGAGACCTATCTGCACGCTGATGCCCGTCGGGCCATCGAGGAAGCCAGCGGCAAAGGCCCGCTCGGACGCCTGACCGAACGCGAACGCGATGTTCTGGCCCTGATCGCCGAGGGCAAAAGCAACAAGGAAATCGGTCGTTGTCTAGATCTTACTGAAGGCACCGTCAAAGGCTATGTCAGCGCCATCTTTGAGAAGCTAGGCGTCAACGACCGCACCCAGGCCGCCATGCTGGCGCATCGCAGTGGTTTGGTGTGACAGGAGGCGATCTCCTATAGGGCATGTGTGTGAGATGCCATCCCTTCACCACGACGGGTCCAGGCTGGCGTTTCACAGATGTGTCCTGCAGAAGTGCAGTGCATCTCACGAAGCTGTCATGCAGAGACTTGCTACTCGAATCCGTCGGCAAAGAGGAATGAGTTGTCCGCGGGCAGTGGCCAAACCCAGGCGCCGCGCGAGCGGGTCCACACCGCGAGGGTGGTGAAGCCGCGATCAAAGTTCATGTCCCAGATCATCACGCTGGGCAGGCCGGCGTGTTTTTGCCAGACCGGTGACGGCGCGTTGATATCGTCGGTATAGAACAGGCCCCAATCCGTGCCGGCGAACACCTGATTCGGCCGGTTGGGATTGACGATGACGCTATTGGCGGGAATGTTGGGCAGGTTGCCGCTGACATCGCGCCATTCAAATGTTGCGCACAGCTCGGCGCATTGGACCTGATAGATATGGCCGGGCGTGCTCGGCGTATTCTCGGCGAAGCCACCGATTGCGGCATAGCCGATCAACGGATTGACCGGATCGAGAAACACATCAAGCACCGGGCGGTTGGGCAGTACCGCATTGCCATTAGCCAGCGCAACCCAGGTGGCAGAATTGGCGACGCCTTGTCCCATGCCAAACCCGATCGCCACATTGCCATCATTGGTGCCGGCAATGGCGATACTGGGTGTACTGGTCGCGTAGGCGATCTGGTTGATGAAGGCACGGTCCATCAGCGTGCCCGCGCCATTGCCCTTGGTCAGGTCGGGACTATTGGCGACCCAACTGCTGGTCGGCACGCCGCCGCTGGTGCTTTCCCAGGCACGGAACGAACCGGTGAGGATGCGGCCGCAGCCCGTCGCTGCCGGGCAGCCGGTGGTGTCGCCGCCAAACCGGTAGAGATCGAAATGCGTAAGAAAACTCTTGCGATCCCCACCCCAGCCGCTCGGCGCAGCTGAAGAAGTGCTCGTGCCCTGAGCCGTACTGGTGACCTGGATCACGCCGTTCTGGCTGGAGTAGTACCAGCGATTGCCGAGTATCGGTTCGATCGTGCTGAAAAACCCGTCGCCACCCCACCGGCTGGCCCAGGACTGCGCACCGAAATTTCCATTGGTCCAGGTCGAAACCATGGTGGAATTGTCCTGCGCACCACCGACCGCAGCCGAACTATTGGCGGTGGCGAAATTCGGCGTGATGCCGCCGGAGTAGAACTCGATGGTATTGAGCGTGGCGTTCAACGACGTCCAGGTCGGGCTGCCCGCCAGCGGATTGGCACTGTAATAGGCGCCGCCATCGGTGCCGATCAACAGGCCGTAATTTCCAGCGCCAAGATTGACCCAGCTGCGCGCGTGGTGATCGACATGCGGCGTGCTGCCCGTGCTGGCGAACCCACCACCTCCGGTCGTCGAGCGAAACGTCCGGAACGCACTCAGCACGACCGTTGCCGGTGTCCTCGGATGCACGCTCATGCCGGCGTTGTACCAACTCTGGGTACCGCCACCGCTGACATCGCCATTGGTGGCCGCGACCCAGGTGTCGCCGGCATTGTCGCTGCGCCACACGCCAAGAATATTGGGGCCCGAAGGCAATATGCGCGCCACTTGCGCGTAGATCACCTGATCATCGGAGGGCGCGATTGCAAGATCGATACGACCCAGCGTGTTCGTAGGAGTCGGCACGCCGCCGCCCGAGCCGGCTGGGAAACCGTTGTCGCCGCGGGAGATCACCGTGAAGTCCACAGGACATCCGGTCGCGGGGAAACTGCCGCGATAGATACCGTTGGCGCCGTTGAGACTGAGGTCCGGCTGCACGGTGGTGGCGAAGCCTCGGGTGCCGACGGCTGCGATGATCTGGGTGCTGGCACCAAGATCGCGCAGCACGATGCCGGTGATGTCCTGGCGCTGTGTGTTGAAGCTGTTGGTCAGGCAGGGGCCGGTCCAGCTGTCGCCGCCGTTGTAGCTGAGATAGAGGCCGGTCTTGGTGCCGACGATGACATTGTTGCTCTCGTTGGGGTCGACCTCGACCTGACCGATCGCCTGGTACTGCGGAAAACCGTTGGCCGAAGGCGGATAGAGCGGATTGAACACGTCCTCGCCCTTCACGGTCCAGCTCTCGCCGCCATCCACGCTCTTGAGCAAGCCATTGCTGCCGAATGAGAACGAACCAAAACGGAGATCCCCGGTGCCGGCGTAGAGCACATCGGGATTGCTCGGATCCAGCGTCATATCGCTGATCGCGCTGGCCTGGATCTCGGCGATATCGGTCTTGATGTCCCAGGTAGTACTGGAGGTGCAGCAATTGCTGGTTTTCCAGATGCCGCCACCATCGGCGCCGAGCCAGGCGATCGCCGGATTGCTCGGATGGCTGATGACGACATTCACGCGCCCTGCGATGCCGCCGCCGCTGCCGAGCGGCCGCGGACCCAAGGCGGTGAACTGCATGGGATCGAGTCCGCCGCCGTTGCTGTTGCGTCGCCCAAGCTCAGCACCGGCAGGTATCGCTGATTGAATGAGCGAGAGCTGACGTGCCGATTCGATCTGCCACGCCGGATTGAAGTGACCGGTCGGGTAGGTGACGCGATTGACCCAGTAGTCGCCCATATCGGCGATCTGGCCCTGAGGTTCTTCAGCACTCAGGCGCGCGCCGGCATCGGATGCGGCGGACTGATGCATGGTCTGGCAGGCGGCGAGGCCGAGCAGACCGCTGCCAGCGAGGATGAGACGTACGGCGTCGACCAGGCGATGATTTGACATGAGTGTCCCCAGGGAAGTGCGCAGTGTCATCACTGAGCGCGGAAATGCAAGCGCCTTCGCGCAGGGTTCTGCAATGGATCGCTGCAATTGTCGCTGCAATGCCGTGGTCCGGCTGCAGCGGCGGAGGCGCCGCCCGTCTACAAGGCGTCGTTGTCGAGTTCGCCGGTACGGATGCGCACTACCCGCTGCAGATCGTAGACGAAGATCTTGCCGTCGCCGATCTTGCCCGTGTTGGCAGCGTTCATCACCGCTTCGACGGCACGATCGACCAGCCCGTCATCGACAGCGGCCTCGATCTTGATTTTGGGCAGAAAGTCGACCACATATTCGGCGCCGCGATAGAGCTCGGTATGGCCTTTCTGACGGCCAAAGCCCTTGACCTCGGTCACCGTGATGCCCGCGATGCCGACCTCGGCCAGTGCCTCGCGGACATCGTCGAGCTTGAAGGGTTTGATGATGGCCATGATCATTTTCATTGCGCGGCACCTGCGGCTGACGATTCGACCCCAAGTGTAGGGCGCTGGCGCCTAAAAGTGAGTCGGGTGCTCCGCAACCACCAAAGTGGCGAAGAATTCACTTTGAACCGACGCTGGCTGCCGCGACAATGGGCGCGATGGGCGGTCGAGACTGAGACTTTTGCCGCCCTGGCGACGTCTAGGATATTTCCTAGAGCAATTTGAGCAATCAGCCAATGCGGCACAAAGCCGCCCGGGCTTAAGTTATCAGCCCATCGAGGAGGCAAAACCCATGATCAATGTACGCGCTATCGACGAACTGGCCACGCGCCTGGCAACCCTGGTGCCACCCGGATTCGACAGCGCCCGCGAGGATCTTGCGAGAACTTTTCGCGCCACCCTGCAATCAGGCCTGGAACGGCTGAACCTGGTGAGTCGTGAGGAGTTCGATGTGCAGCGGCTGGTTCTGCTGCGCACCCGCGAGAAACTCGAAGCGCTGGAAAAGCAGCTGGCGCACATTGAGTACACCCTGGGTTCGGCCAAACCTCGGAGCTGATGCTGGCAGTATTCGATTCCCCCGGATCGAAGGTCGTTCCCCGCGACCGCCTGCATGCCGCGGACCCCACTCGCCAGGGGCTCCGCACCGTCGCCACGGAGTGGCGCGTCGTGACGTCAAGGATGGCGGCCCGCTTGCCGGACCGGACTGCCGGCAAGCGGGCATCTTTCATGCCCTGAAACTCTGAACGCGATGCCAGACGCAGCGCCCTGCTGTCGCTGGCCATTCGCCGCATTGCACCAGGAGTCCGCATGAGCCTCGCCATCGTCCATTCGCGCGCGCAGTTGGGCGTGGCAGCGCCGCTGATTTCGATCGAAGTGCATCTCTCCGGCGGTCTGCCGGCGACCAGTATTGTCGGTCTGCCCGAGGCGGCGGTACGCGAGAGTCGGGACCGCGTTCGTGCCGCGCTGATCAATGCGATGTTCGAATTTCCCCAGCGCCGCATCACGGTGGGATTGGCGCCCGCCGACCTTCCCAAAGACGGCAGTCGCTTCGATCTGGCCATTGCGCTGGGCATCCTGGCCGCTTCCGGCCAGATTCCCGAAACCGCTCTCGCCGAGTTCGAATTTTTCGGTGAACTCGCGTTGTCGGGCGAACTGCGTCCGATCACCGGCGTATTGCCCGCCGTGCTGCAGGCGCATCGCGCCGGGCGCAAGGTGCTGCTGCCGCACGACAACGGCGCCGAGGCGGCCCTGGTCACTGAGGCCGAAGTCTATACCGCGCGTTCATTGCTCCAGGTCTGCGCTTTTCTGCGTGGCGATTGTGCGTTGGCGCGCGCCGAGCCGGATCCCATCGCGATTGATCCGACGTTGGCGGATCTGCGCGATGTCTGCGGTCAGGGCATGGCCAGGCGTGCACTCGAGGTCGCAGCCTGCGGGGGTCACAACCTGCTCTTCATCGGGCCGCCCGGCACCGGAAAGACCATGCTGGCTTCGCGTCTGCCCGGCATCCTGCCACCAATGACCGAGGCCGAGGCTCTGGAGAGCGCGGCGGTGGCATCGATCTGCGGAATGGATGTGCGGCCGTTCCTCGCGACCCGCAGCTTTCGCAATCCCCATCATTCGGCGAGCGCGGTTGCCCTGGTCGGAGGTGGTTCGATTCCAAGGCCGGGCGAAGTTTCGCTGGCGCACAATGGCGTGCTGTTTCTCGACGAACTGCCCGAGTTCGACCGCCGTGTGCTCGAGGTACTGCGCGAGCCAATGGAATCGGGGCGCATCCTGATTTCGCGCGCGGCGCGCCAGGCCGAATTCCCCGCGCGTTTCCAATTGGTCGCTGCGATGAATCCCTGTCCCTGCGGCTATGCCGGCGATCCCTCAGGACGCTGTCGTTGCGGGCCCGATACCGTGGCCCGTTATCGCGGCAGGATATCCGGGCCGATGCTCGATCGCATCGATATGCACGTCGAAGTTCCGAGAGTGCCGCCGGCGCAGTGGCGTGATCCCGGCGAGGATTCGGCAATGGTGCGCGAACGCGTGCTTGCTGCGCGCGCGCGGCAGATTCAACGCGCCGGCAAACCCAATGCCCAGCTCGGTACCTTGGAGCTCGCCCGCGACGCCGCGCTGTCGCAGGCCGATCGCGTGCTGCTCGACAGCGCCGCCGAGCGACTCGGCCTGTCAGCACGCGCGCATCAACGCATCCTGCGCGTCGCCCGCAGCATCGCCGACCTTGCCGGCAGCGAAAGCGTCCGCCGCGAACACCTGACCGAAGCGATCGGCTATCGCCGTCTGGATCGGCTGCCGATGGCGGCGGCGGGATAATCGAGTGCGCTGGCCCATGGCGGGCCCAACCGCTATTGCGCCAAACTTGCCGATGTTCTGAAGGCGGCAACGTACAATTTGCAGTCTTGCGCATTCGCCTTCCAGCCGGCGAGCGCGCGCGTAGAGTGCCGCGCGCTCGCCCATCCATGCGTGTTTAATAGAGCGTATTCGGCGACGTAACGTTGTTTGCAACTTGTCCGCCAAAATAACCCATGGATCCGTCCCATAGCTTGTTGGAAGTAATGGTGTTATTGACTGCTGCGCTAGCATATGGCGGCGCAAAGGGAGGGTCTATATATACAGCGTATGGTAAAGCGTCTGCGTGAATATCATTATTAGATATAATGTTATAAGACGAACCCCAGCCAAGCGTCAAAGCTCCCTCCATATAACCGCCATGCTTGTTTCCAAGGGACAATGTGTTGTACCTGACGGTATTGTTGTGTGAGTCCGCAAGCACCAATGGATCATAGCCAATAAAATAAACAACGTTGGTCACTATGGATGTAGAGTTAGTGTTCGCAACATCTAATCCATGTTGGCGAAAATGATGAATGGTATTGTTCCAGACTGTTGCGTTCGACACGCGCGCCGTTTGGATGCCAGATGGGCTGCATACGCCGGGATCTTCGCATGCTGCAAGGTAGACTCCGGCGGTGTTCCCATAGGATATTGTATTGTGACGAACCGTATTGCCTGACCCCCCATATACGGCAACAAGATCCATTGTCGGTGCCGAACTCGCCGTCGCGCGAGGGTCTGAGCTAGGGACGCCAGACGCGTAGTACGTTGGCGACGAAACGTCGCTGTGCTCAAGAATAGTATCACGGCTCTGTTTTATCCAGACCCCAGCTCCGCCTTCGGGCTCGCCTCCAGTTTTTCGCACCATCACGAGCGACAGATAGTCAATGTGAACGTATCGAGAGTCAGCAACCGCAATCCCTGTTCTCCTCGCGCCCGATATTTTTGTGTGCAGGATTTTTACGTTGTTCGAGCGTGTAATTTCAATCGCTGAGCCTGACAGTGGGCGCGACGAACTTCCGCCGTCAATTTCGATATTCCAAATTGTTACATTCTGGTTTGTGCCAGCCGTATTTTGATCCGCCACTCGCAATACTGGACAATGCTGGTGCCGATAGGAACCGCCGGTCGAGCATGAGCTAGTCGTAGTTTCTCCTATTATCCTCATCCCATAGGGTGTGCGAGCAGTATCTCCGTGAAACACGGTATTTCTAAAAATATTCAGTGGCTGAGTGACCAATAAGGTTCCGGGACCCGAAAGCTTTAGCGTTCCGCCTCCCGATGCGCCAATCGAGTTCAAAGCAGACTGGATAGTTGTTCCGACGGTGCCGCAACCACTCCAGTTCACCTGGTCGTCCCTTATGACAGAAGTGGATGATGTTCCGATCGAGATGGTCACGTCGCAAGCTACTCCGCTCACCGGTATGCTGAGAGCCGGCGCGACCACTGCCGCGAAAAATCGTGCTTTGATGGAGAATGTCTTCATGTAAAATTATCCTGTCGTGAATTAGCGGAAAGCATCCGCGCCGCACCGTATCGGTCCGGCATCGGAAGTATTAAGCGCTGTGGGTGTATTTGATCTCTCGTGACCTTGGAGGGATGTTATCCCTGTGTACACTCCGCACAAGAGAAGTGTGCATGCCCGGCGTGAGCATACGGAACCAGCAAGACGCAGGCCATGCCTAAGCTCAAGAAAAGCTGGGGCTCGTCATAATTCGCAATTGTTTCGCCGTTGTCAAGCGTCAGGTAAATCAAGTCAATAAAAATACCGACTCCGAACAATACAAAAAGCCCGATCGTCGCCTGCTGCGGTAGAAGGATCGGAACTGACAAGATTGCCGAACGCGCCGTAGTCGAGCACATCCCAACCTGTCCGGTGAAGGATTTGTCTTAATCCGGCTTCGGTGAACATCCAGAAATTTGTGGCATCGTTGTTGCATTCGTCAGCCGCCACGAGATACGCAGCCGGTACTGACGCCATGTCGACAAGCGAGTTGTTTACGGCAGCGTCCGGCCAGGCGTTTTCGGGAGATGCGTAATGGCGCGTAATGCGCGTGGAAATGGCGGCGTTGCCCACTCGTTTGGCCAATGCTTCCAGAACCGCATAGGGATTCTTCAGGTGATACTTGAGGCCATGGACAGCCTGCTCGCCGGTCGGGGTATGGGCACCGATCTCGCCTTTCGCTGCGCGCGGCCGAGGCCGCCGCTGTGCTACTCCGCCCCGATCTCGTACTCGCCGATTATCATCTGAAGAGTGATGTCGATGGCCTCGACGCCCTGCGCGTACTCTGTGCCGATGGCACGCCGAGTGCCCTGGTCACCGCCGGCAGCAGCGCGACACTGGCCGAGCGCGCGCGTGCGCTCGGCTACCCGCTGCTGGGCAAGCCGGTGCGCCCTGCAGCCCTGCGCGCCTTGATTGGTCGGCTGGGTCGGGTTGGTCGCACGGCGGGTTGAGCGTGCGTTTCATGAGCGCGTGCACGGGTTTGTGCACCTTTGCCGCTCTGGCCACAGTGACCACATCCTGATGACAGCGGCTGCGCCCCTGCATGACCGCGCACTACCCAGTTCGCTCAGGTCGTTTGCTAATCTTTCACGCTTGTTTCTGCCGGGCCAAGAGTGCGGAATGAAGATTGACGAGATCGCCCTCCGGGCCAAGGCATTCGAAGCGTCCTTGCACGACACCAAGCGCGCGATCAATGCGGATTTCCCGTGGTATCCCTACGGTACGCTGGACAATTTCCACGTACTCAGCCAGTTCCTTACAGAGGCTCGGCGAGACTTTCTGCAGTTCGCAGGCAATGGACCCATCCTGGACATCGGTGCTGCGGACGGCGAGCTCGCGTTTTTCATGGAGTCGCTGGGTCTGGATGTTCATGTCGTTGACTACCCGCCCACCAATTACAACGGCTGTCGAGGCGTCGCGCGGTTGCGTGAGGCGCTGGACTCGCGCGTACAGATCTTCGAGTCCGACATCGATCGCACGTTCGAGCTTGGCCAGGGGAATTACAGTTTCGCCTTTCTCCTCGGCATCCTTTATCACTTGAAGAATCCCTATGGCGTGCTTTAAGCATTGGCCAAGAAGGTGCGTTATGCCGTTATTTCGACCCGCATCACGCGCCACAACTCCGCGCCCATCAACATCAAGCACGACGCCGCTGTCAACAACGCGATGGTTGATCTTTGGAGTGTCCCAGCGGCCTATCTGGTTGCCCCAGACGAGTGCAACAACGACGCCACCAATTTCTGGATGTTCAGCGAAGCGGGATTGAGGCGGATCCTGCATCGTACTGGATGGGACGTGCTGGATTTCGACACCTTTGGCAACCGCGTCAACTCCGATCCTGCCACTGCCGCAGGTGACGAGCGCGCCTTTTGCTTCGTGGGGAGTCGGTACTTCTCTTGATCTTTGCAGTCGCTGTACTTCCGTAGCCTCAGATGGCCGAGCGTGGCGCGCGATCCGGCTCTCTTGCCAAGTGATAGCGCGAAGTCGGAAGTCTTGGTCAGACCTTGATGGGCTGAGGCCCGCGCACCATCGCGCGGGCTGCGCTGCCAGCTGAACTCTGCGCACTGCCGCAGAAGTTGCAGTTCTGGATGACGGGCCGCCGCCGGCGCGGTTAAGTGCAATCACGCCGACCTCGATTGCCTGCATTGAGTGCGTCGAGAGGTCACCGCGACGCGTCGCCAGTGCGCAACACCACACTAGTGCGCAACACCACACTAGATCCGCTTTTCAAACCAGAAGCTGCCGCCGGCAAATGCGTGCCCTTTGGGGTGGTTGAGTGCCTCGCGCACCAGTTCCGGAAATCGGTGGAATGCGTAGCTACAGCCAAAGGTCACCTTGAATGCATTCGAGTACATCAGGAGTGCCTGCAGCAAGTACTGCTCGTTCCAGCTTCGATTATCATCAACGACCCAGGAACGCAGGTAATCATTGGGCAGAAGGATGTCGTGCACGTGAATACGAACGCCCTCCTTGAGCCTGGGAATGACCTGGAGATAGAGATGATTGACATCGCTTCCGGTCTTGGCAACATGAGAAGAGTCGATGAACAGGATGTCTCCGGCGTCCAAGCGCTCGAACACATCAAAACCGACATCCTGAACCTTGGCCTCGATGAGACGCGAAACCCCGTTCGATGGATCGCGCAGAAACGGCCTGGGATAGGGCTCGATGCAGATGAGTTCCGTCTGACCCCCGAGAAAACGCCGATTGATGTCGGCCATCAGCAGCGACGAGTAGCCGGAACCGACTTCGACAATGCGGCGTGGCCGCCAATGGCGAAGCAATACGAATGTGGATCGAGAATCGAGCCAGCTGAACTGGGAATTTTGTGTATAAAAGTGCTTCAACTCCTCATCATGCGACGACGATCTCTCGGGATAGTCATAGTCAGGCATGTATTTCGGAAAAATGTTTCGCAGTATGTGATCGTGCGACTCGTCACAGAAATCTATCCCGAGCACAGATGGATCGACCGGCCAGATCTGGTTCGCTCTGGATAGGACTTCGTCGGGATCGACTACAGGTGAGTAGAAATGCCCATTCGGATGCGCGGTCTGAATCTTTTCGGTACCCATCATTTGGACCTGTGCACTTGGGAACGGTCAGGCTCGTACGTGAAGCTCGCGCGCGGACCTGCCACCGAGAGCTGGCGGTTGCAGGACGGATTCTGGGGATACTAATGAATCGATCCTGGTCGCAACAGGGGGCATGACCTGTCGAGCAGGCGACGCGATGAATCCAGCAATTAAATCGGCGGGCTGCCCAGCCTGTCTTATCGCGGCGAACGAAGTCCGAATCATCCTTCGATGGTCGCGCGACCGCTTACCTGGTGCCTTCTGAGCAAACAGGCGCTGAAATCTGACGCCAACCCTTGCGCAGATTATCGGGCTGCCGGCCATGGCACAATGCGCGATTGCCAAGGAGTCGGTCGTGCACGGGATTGTTCTCATCGGACTATTGCAATGCGGCGGCTGTTTATTTGCCGCCGAAGTACCGTTGGCGACGTTTAGGGTTGGTACCGAGTGGACTGACTACTCATACTCGCTGCAGTTACTATGACGACCGAGCTTGCCATCGCGCGCACCGGGACCGCTCGGCTGCTGAGGATAGCGGGCAGCGCTGCCTGTTTGATGACCGCAGCCTACTACGTCGCGACGACGACCCTGGCTGTGTGGTCGCTGGGTTGGACCGAGATGTTCGCCGACCAGTTCCGGCAATATGCCCGGCTGCTGGAGGTGCCGTTTCCGGCGAATGTATTCGCGCCCGACAACGCCCATCGACAGGTGACGTCCAATCTGGTGCGACTTGCGGATATCCACTGGGGGCAGGGTGATCAGACAATTGGTGTGGTCGCCGGGTTGATTGTTCTGGGACTGGCCATGCTCGTGCTGGGCCTGCGCATCTGGAGCGACAAGGCCCATGGCCATGCATTTCGCTCCGCGGGCGTGCTGGCCGCAGCCGTCGCCTTGATGTGGCTGGGGGCGGCACGCATGCAGCTTCATGGCAATGAATCGTTTCAGGTTTACCTGGTCGTGACTTGCGCACTTGTCGTGCTTCATTGCGTCGAGCGGTTGCGGCTTGAGCCCTCGCTTCGTGCGGCAACCTTTGCCGTGCTGGCTGCCAGTGTCGCCTTGCTCAGTTTT
The DNA here is from genome assembly GCA_043738015.1 of Lysobacterales bacterium. Taxonomy (GTDB): domain Bacteria; phylum Pseudomonadota; class Gammaproteobacteria; order Xanthomonadales; family Ahniellaceae; genus 0-14-3-00-62-12. The sequence goes on along the minus strand of JAYSZM010000058.1, from coordinate 5,722 downwards.
GGGACTGGGGTAGCGGTTTTTGGGCTGCTGGTGTTCATGATGTTCTTGCGCCGTGTTGAACGGCGATGGTTGACGGCGATCGCGCTCATAGGCGGTGCGGCGGTAATCGCCTACATGTTCTGGCTGCCCGGTGGCGACAGTGTGCGTGGTTCCCTGAGCGACTCGCCCCTGGATATTGCGCGCAATGCGATCACCTGGCTGGCATCCTCTTGGACGACGGGTTGGCTGGCATTCGGCAGCGAAGGCGCTTCCGGTCTGAATCTCGAGGCAATGTCCTCGACTACCCTCGGGGCGGCATTGGTTGTCTCGTCGCAGGCGGTGTTCGCCGCGACCGGCCATCCCGGCTTGCTGAGCCTGGCCTTTGTGATTGGCGCCATCGGCATCGCGATTCTCGCTGGATTGTCATGGCGCGCGTGGCGTCAGCCTGGCAGTGTTACCAGCACCGAAGCCTTGGGCTTGGGGCTCTCGATATTCGCGGTCGGGATTGCCGTTCTCGTCGCACTGGGACGCACAGAGGCGTTCGCCGTGCATCCGTCGCAGGTCCTCGCCGATCGCTACCAGCCCTGGACAAATCTCTTCTGGCTCGGGTTATTTCTGGCTGGCGCATCCCGTATCGCGAAAAAATCCCGACGGGAAGCCGTTGCCGTCGTTGCAGCCCTCGTCCTGTCGGCACTGATCTACCCGACTCATACCTACTGGCACGGATGGTCTGTGGCGGTCGAGCGCGCAATAGAGCGCGGTGCTGCCCAGGTCCAATCCGGTGTGTTTCCGGTCGGATTTACAGTGCATACCGACATGCCGAACATCGGGGCGGCGAAGGACGCTATTGAAGTTCTGCGCCGTCATCGGGTCGGCATGTTTCGCGTTCCCCGGAATCATCTGATGGGAGCCTCAGTCGTGCTTCCGGAGACGGTCGAACCCGGCTCGCTGGCGCTCGTGCGAAGTTTGGCCCCGGTAGAGGAAGAGATCGTTGCAAAGCAGCCCGCCTGGCACCTGGAAGGGGTGCTGGAGGATGCCGAACTGCGCGAGCGCATCGACGGCCTGTTCGTGGCCGATGCCGACGGCAGTGTGGTGGGCATGGGCGAGTTCGGCTTCAGCACCGTGATGCAAGTCCGACACCGGATCGATACCGTGGCCGATGGGTTCGATGTTTATTTTCGCGCCGCCGCGCCTTGCCAAGGGCTCACACTCTTTGGCATCGATGATGAGGCCCAGCACATTATCGCGCTGGCACCGATCTCCGAATGCGGTCCGTCAGCGCCATAGCCCGTATCTGGAGCACTGTTGTCTTGCGGACGGAAACCGCGGTCCCCTTGGGGTGAAGCCTCGAGGCTTGGCCGGCTCTTCCGCAATCGCTTCCTGGCGAGGACGTCAGCGCAGGCAGTTCTCCGCGCAATGCGCGTTCGCTGCGCTGGCTGCTGAGGCCGAGTCGAGCACGGACGGTACAGCGCCCTTCAGTGCCTCGCGAAACAGCGGATGATCACCGACGATGACGATGACGATGACGACGAGACGATTCTTCCGGATCACTGATTCAGACGTTCTTTGAGCAGGGAATCGACCACGCCTGGATCAGCCAAGGTGGAGGTGTCGCCCAGTTGATCGGGCGCGTTCTCGGCGATCTTGCGCAGGACCCGGCGCATGATCTTTCCCGAACGTGTCTTGGGCAGACCGGGCGCCCATTGCAGCCAGTCCGGTGAGGCAATCGGGCCAATGTCATGACGCACCTGGGCGACCAGTTCCTTGCGCAACTGCTCAGTCGGTTCAATCCCCGATTTCAACGTCACGTAGGCGTAGATGCCCTGACCCTTGATCTCATGCGGTGCGCCGACCACGGCGGCTTCGGCCACGGCAGGATGACCGACCAGGGCGCTCTCGACCTCGGCGGTACCGATCCGATGACCGCTGACATTGATCACATCGTCGACGCGACCGGTGATCCAGTAGTAGCCATCCTCATCGCGGCGCGCGCCATCGCCGGTGAAGTAGGTGCCCGGATAGGTTGCAAAGTAGGTGTCGAAAAATCGCTGGGGATCGCCGTAGACACTGCGCATCTGTCCAGGCCAGGAGTCGAGCAGGACCAGATTGCCATCGGCCGCACCTTCGATGATGGCGCCAAAAGTATCGACGAGGGCAGGAAACACGCCGGGCAAGGGCAGGGTGGCCGAGCCTGGCTTGGCATCGATGGCGCCAGGAAAGGGCGAGATCAGCACGCCACCGGTTTCGGTCTGCCACCAGGTGTCGATGATCGGGCAACGCATTTCGCCGACGACGCGGTAGTACCACTCCCAGGCTTCCGGGTTGATCGGTTCGCCGACCGTGCCGAGCAGACGCAGGCTCTTGCGCGAGGTCGCTTTGACCGGCGCATCGCCCTCGCGCATCAGCGCGCGAATTGCTGTCGGCGCGGTGTAGAACAGGGTGACGCCGAGTCGATCGACGGTCTGCCAGAGCCGAGAGATATCCGGGTAGCTCGGCACGCCTTCGAACATTACCGTGGTCGCGCCATTGGCCAGCGGCCCGTAGACGACATAGCTGTGCCCGGTGACCCAGCCGACATCGGCGGTGCACCAGAAGATGTCATCGGGTCTGAGGTCGAACAACTCCGCGTGTGTATAGCTGGCCCAGACCAGATAGCCCGCCGTCGTATGCAGCACACCCTTGGGTTTTCCGGTCGAGCCCGAGGTGTACAGGATGAACAGCGGATCCTCGGCATTCATCGCCACGGCTTCGTGTTGACTTGGCTGCTCAGCGATCGCCTCGTGGTACCAGCGATCGCGCGTCTGCCACTGCACCTCGTTGCCGGCATGACGCAGGACCAGGACGTTTTTTACACAATCCGTGCCAGCACGTTGCAACGCCTCGTCGACATTGGCCTTGAGCGGAATGATCTTGCCGCCACGCCAGCCGCCATCCGCGGTGATCACCAGATTGGATGCACAGTCGGCGATGCGACCGGCGAGTGCGTCGGGAGAGAAGCCGCCGAAGACGACAGAATGGATGGCACCAATGCGCGCGCAGGCCAGCATCGCGACCGCCGCTTCCGGGATCATCGGAAGGTACAGGGTGACGCGATCGCCTTTGACTACGCCCAGACTGGTGAGCGTATTGGCGAGCTGGCAGACCATCGCGTGCAGGGCGCGGTAGCTGATATGGCGTGCAGGCTTGGCCGGATCGTCGGCCTCGAAAATGATCGCGGTCTTGTCGGGCTGAGTTGCCAGATGCCGATCCAGACAATTCACCGAGACATTGAGTGTGCCGTCCTCGTACCAGCGGATGCGAAAATCTTCGCGATGAAAGCTGACGTTCTTCATCCGCGTCGGCGCGCGACTCCAGTGCAGGCGCTGCGCCAGTTCGCTCCAGTAGCGATCCGGGTGCGTGCGTGCCATGGCGGTTGCTGCCGCGTGGTCGCTGGGTGTTACGCGCGCTCCGCTGGCGAATTCTGCAGAGGGGGGATAGCGTTTTGACATCGTGTGCTCCCGAAAGTCCGGAACAGCTTTGCCGCCATTCCGCAATGAGTCGACGGTCGGATCTCAGCGCGAAAACGCGCCGCCTGGTATTCAACCAGGGGTGAATATCGCACAGCCGGACACTCGCGAATAATGTCGGCAGCCAGTTGGGGCGCGAGCGTCGACGTCCACCGAGGCTGGTGCTATCGCCCATTCGCCTTCCCTGCATACCAATCTGGTCTACTTGCCGGTACCAATGTTCGAAGTCGGCGACCAAGGGATGGTGGTTGCCCGCGAACTGGAAAGCGCGTCCGATGGCGATCTCGATCGCCTGCACTTCCACGTCAAGTACAACTTCTGAGGAGCACCCCTTTGGCTGCCGTCATTCCACAATCGCAAGCAGGCTCGGGCGGGATCACCTCGGGCCACAAGAAGGTCATATTTGCATCCAGCCTTGGCACGGTATTCGAGTGGTACGACTTCTATCTGTACGGATCGTTGGCCGCGATTATCGCAAAGCAGTTTTTCTCCGCGCTCAATCCAACCAGCGGATTCATCTTTGCCCTGCTCGCCTTCGCCGCCGGGTTCGCCGTGCGGCCATTCGGTGCGCTGATGTTCGGCCGGCTTGGCGATATGGTGGGTCGCAAACACACGTTCCTGATCACCATCGTGATCATGGGTATCTCGACTTTTCTGGTCGGCGTGCTGCCTTCGTACGCCAGCATCGGTGTTGCCGCACCGATCATCCTGATCGGGCTGCGCATGTTGCAGGGCCTGGCACTTGGCGGTGAATACGGCGGCGCGGCGACCTATGTCGCCGAGCATGCACCGCCAGGCAAGCGCGGCCTCTATACGAGTTTCATCCAGACCACGGCAACGCTCGGCCTGTTCCTGTCCCTGCTGGTGATTCTCGGTTGCCGGATGGCGCTCGGAGCGGAGGCTTTCGAAGCCTGGGGCTGGCGCATTCCCTTCCTGCTTTCGGCGATTCTGCTGGTGATTTCGGTCTATATCCGATTGCAGTTGAACGAGTCTCCGCTGTTCCGTCAGATGAAAGAAGAGGGCACCCACTCGAAGGCGCCACTGACCGAGAGCTTCGCCAACTGGAAGAATGGCCGCATCGTGATCCTCGCCCTGCTTGGTGCGACCGCGGGCCAGGCTGTGGTCTGGTATGCCGGCCAATTCTATGCGCTGTTTTTCCTGACACAGACCCTGAAGATCGATGGCACCACGGCCAACCTGATGATGGCCGCGGCACTGGTGATCGGAACGCCGTTCTTTATCGTGTTCGGTTGGCTATCCGATCGTGTCGGTCGCAAACCGATCATTTTGGCCGGTTGTCTGATCGCAGCGGCGACCTATTTCCCGATCTTTGCGGCGCTCACGCATTACGGCAATCCTGCGCTCGAGGCCGCCAGCAAATCCAGTCCCGTGGTCGTGGTTGCCGATCCAGCCGACTGCAGTTTCCAGTTCGATCCGGTCGGCAAGAAAGTCTTCAACCGCAGCTGTGATATCGCCAAATCCGCGCTCGCCAAGAGCGGTGTGACCTATAGCAATGAAGCCGCTCCAGCCGGGTCTGTCGCCAGCGTGAAGGTGGGCGATACCGTGATCGCTTCGCTCGATGGTCGGGCTGTGGATGCGACGGCATTCAAGGACGACAGTGCCAAGTTCAGCGCCGATCTCGGTGCAGCATTGACCGCGGCGGGCTACCCCGCCAAGGCCGATCCTGCGGGCATCAACAAGGGCATGCTGCTGGTGCTTCTGGTGATCCTGGTGATCTACGTGACCATGGTCTATGGGCCGATTGCGGCTTGGCTGGTCGAGCTGTTCCCGACCCGGATCCGCTATACCTCGATGTCGCTGCCCTATCACATCGGCAATGGCTGGTTCGGTGGTTTCCTGCCGACCACGGCGTTTGCCCTGGTGGCCTTCAGCGGCGACATTTACTTCGGCCTCTGGTATCCGATCATCATCGCCCTGATGACAGCGGTGATCGGTGCCTTGTTCCTGCCGGAGACCAAGGACGTCGATATCTCGAAGTAAGGCGTGCTTGGGAAGATCGCTTTCTTCCGCTTGCGGGAGAAGGCGGCCCGCAGGGCCGGATGAGGGAAGTCAGCGACGATGTCGGGTCGTGCGCTGATACGCGCGATGATTTGGCGTGCTCGCAGGTTTCCCTCACCCTAGTGTGGTGTTGCACACTATGCGACACATAAAATCGCGTCTTCGCCCCTGTGCCGTCGTTGCGCATCTTGCCAAGGCCACCAGCCTTGGCGGCGATA
>JAYSZM010000057.1:0-8765 GCA_043738015.1 Lysobacterales bacterium | reverse complement strand
TGCAGGCGCGCAGCTGCAACAGTGCCTCGCGCTCCTCGTCATCGGGATAGCCGGCAGCGAACATGCGATCGAGCATCAGCTGCAGTCGCGCTACCCATGCTGATGCACGCGCCGGCGCACGCGATGCGCGATCGAGCGCGGCGATTTCCAAGAGCAAGCGATCGAGTGCGCCGAGCGACTCGGCATCACCACCGACGGCCAGGGGCCACAGCCCATCGAAGCCCTGCTCGGCGACGTCGATATCCTCGCCCAGCACATGACCAGCCAGCATGCGATCCATACCCCAGGCCAGAGTATGCGCCGCAATGTCCGGAACATCGAAGCGCGCACGATAGGCGCCATCAAGACCCCAGGCAACCCGTGCCTCGGCAAGTCGCAGAGCCAGCGCCTCAACACCGTTGGCATCGATACCGAGACTACGTGCGACCAAGGGAAGTCGCAGCAGATCAATCAGCTCGGCGGCGCTGATGCGCGCACCCGGCAGCCCCAGGATGGCAAGAAACGCGTCATAGATCGGATGCGCCCTGGCCACCGCGATATCCGCCAGGTGATAGGGCAGCACGCTGCCGGGGCGCCCCGGGATACCGAAAATCGCCGGAATCAGCGCGAGATAGGCCTGGATGTCAGGCGCCATCACCACGATGTCGGCTGGCTGCAGATCGTGACACTGCTGCAATTCCATCAACAGGGCATCGCGCAGGACTTCGAGTTCGCGCAGCCGACTCGCGCAGACATGGATGCGCAGACTTCTATCCTGCCGCGCCGCCGCGCTAAGCAATCGCGCCGGATCAATCAAGTGCTGATCGTGGCGCAGGCGGCGCACACTTTCCTGCAGCGTGGCCAGCAACGACGCGGTCATGCCCGCATCACTTTGATCCTCCCAGTGCCGGGTGTCGACGCGAATGCTGTCTTCCCCCTCATTGAGTGCCAGCACGAAATGCTGGCCCATCCGACCCCAGCTGGCGAGCAGTGGATGATCGAGCTGTAGCAGTTCCTGTTGCAGTTCGCCATCGACCGGCAGACTGGCCAGTGCGCGTAGTCGCGCACGCTCGACACGCAGCCCGCCCCAGTACTCGCGACAAGGATCGGGGACATACAGGACCACCGGACGCTGTCGCGCCAATGCGCGCAGCACATGCAGTTCGGCTGGCGCGAGATGACTGTGGCCGAACAGGTGCAACGGCTCGACAGTTGCGTTTGTCTCGCCCTGTCGATGGATCTGCGCGACCAGATCGTTCAATCGTTCTCCGCGATGTGGCAGCGCAATCCCGGCGCGCAAGGACCGCCACAGCGCACTCTGAAAGCTCTTTGGTCCGGCAGTCCTTCCCTGCTGCCAGGCGAGCAGCCAGTCGGGCCGATAGACCATGTACTGGGTGTAGAGACCGGCGAGGCGGTCGGCCAACTGCAGACGTCGACGCGGCGCGTCTTCACCAGCCAGGTAGGCGCGCACTTCGTCCGCATCGACGTCGGGAAGTGCCTCGTGGATTCGCCAGCGAAGATGCTCGCGCCGATAGGGCTGCAACGCCACGGCATGGCTGCCGAGCAGGGATTGCGCAAGTTCATCGAGCCAGGTACTCGCCAGCACCACGCGCAGGTTGGCCACGATGCCGGCCGGGCGCCGCCGTGCCAATGCGCCGTACAGCCAATGCCGCATACCGGGGTGCGCGGCAATCACAGTCTGCGGTGCCAGCACCTGATCCGGTGGAAACGCCTGCAGCAATTGCTCGAGCGGTTCGAGCAGAGCCTCGAGCCGGCTCGCCCGATAGACGACGATGCCATTGCCCGCTTCAGCGACTGGTTCGGTCTGCGCTTTCATCCTGTCCTGAGCAGCTGGTACACGGTGCATCCAATGACAAGCCAATCGCCATCATTGCACTCCGCGATGGCCTGCGCGCGCGCACCGGGCACGGCTGTCAGATCGCGGTAACGCTGCGGATCTGCTTGTGCGGCAGGGCAAGGCTCGCCGTGCCGCCGCGCAGGCGCACGCGTAGCGTCAAGGCCTGCGCGGCGTTGCGCTCGATCGCACCGTTGTACGTGCGCCCACTGCTGAGCTGGACACGGACATAGCTGCCAACGTGTTTACCCAAATCGCGCAGCGCCAATTCGCTGCCGGCAGCGGGCTTGCCCGTTGCTGAGGTTGCGGTTGCGGTTGCGGCGGCCGGTAAAGCAGCCGCAGTCCCAGCCGCTGTGGCGCGTGGCACGGCGGAAGCCGTCGAGCGACCCGGAACGGCGGAGGCTGGCGGCGGTGCAGTCTGCACGGCGGGCAATGGCGACGGCGAAGCAGTTGCGACCGCAGACTCGGCCGATGGCGCAGCGATGCTGCCCTCGCGAACCAACAACTGGTAGATCGAGTCAACGGAGCCATCATCGGGAATCGGCCGCATCGCCGTGATCTGCGGCTGGTAGGGCAAGGGCGCCAGCCCGGTGACCGAAAGCCGCGCACCGATGGCGTTGAACAGCACCGCGCCGCGTTTCTCGCGTATGTCTTCCCAGGCTACGCCCTCGCCGTAGTGGGTCTGCCAGGTGAGATCGGCGCCGGTCTCAGCGTAGCGCCGGTAGGCGGCCCAGATTTTCTCGTCGAACAGAAGGCCCTTGGACTCCATGATCCGCGCAACCGCAGCCAGATGGCGCTCGATGAACTGCGCCTCGCTGATGCCGGCCTGCTTGGCACAATAGGCATTGCGTGCCTTGTTGAAGCCATGATCGCGGAACGACCAGCGCACTTCGAGCGTGCGCCAGTCTTCGGGATCGGAGTCGAGAAAATCATTCGCCTGGTCCAGTTCGAAACGTCGTTCGATGGTGACGTGCGCGGACTCGGATGCACCAAACTCGATTCGCTGATTGAGTATCTGCTCGCCTTCGGTGCTGAGCAGCATGCGAATATCGCCGGCCGGTTCGCTCAGCCGGAACTTTTCAGGAAACTCGCTGCGATGCCACCACGCGTCTTCGGTGCAACCAGCAGCCTCAAAGGCGGCGCCGCTATAGGGGCCGATCCAGCTGACTTCGGGCAGCACGTACTCCATCGGGATATTGCCCCAGTCGATGCGCTCGAAGACAAGCTCCAAGTTGTCGGTCGGCGGAAACTCGTTGTCCTCGTTCTGCTTCAGGCGCGCCTTCTTGCTGAACATCGACCAGCTGAGTCCGAAGCTCGGAACCTGCATGCGCAGCATCCAGAAGAAGCCCGGAGTTTCAACACGAACGCGCGGAATGCGAATCCTGTCGGAAATGCGCTCCTCGCTGGCGACAATCTCGAGATCAGTCGACTCGATCATACCGCCCCAGGAATAATCCGAATTGCGGAACTGGCCCTCGCCGACCCAATCAAAGGTATCGAGAAAATCGTAGGTAACCTGCTTGATCTCAAGCTTGAACTTCAGATGCAAACTGATCATCAAGACCGTCAGCAGGATCGGCGTCCAGTACCAGGGTAGGACTCTGCCGAAGAACGAAATCTCGAGCAGGCTCAGATCAAATTTTCGCTTTGTCGGCTTGCTGGCCATTCTTTGCCTCTCTATCGAATTGAGCCCGCGCGAATTCATATCGCTGAGCAAATTGTGGATCTAGATAATTCTAGCAGGCCCTTCTTGCCGATCCGGCCCTGGCTTGCGGCCACCTGATTCGTACCAATCCTCATCAGTCGCTGGACTTCGACATCGGACGCTGCGAATGGAGGGCGTCGCTTCTGCGACGCCTGCAGGCTACCGACAGGCCATCAGCGAGAATCCATCGGGGGTTTTATCAGAGGCGAGGGATCAGGGCTGCCTTGGGACAGAGGTCAGAGCGGCCGCGCGGGAGCGCGGCCCTCCGTGCGTCAGCAACGCCACGGCCCGAGCCCGCTCAGACGACGGGGAGGGCGCGGACACGTGATGAGGATTGATACGAATCAGGTGCGGCCAAGGGTCGTGCACCGCTGACTTTAGGCATGCGCCGAAATCTCCGTGCTGATGAACACTAGTCAACAGTCAATCGGGAGTCGGACATGTCGAGCAGCCGTCGTGATGTACTCAAGCTGGGTGCGCTGGCCGCAGGTGCCAGCCTTGGGCTCGGCAGCCTCTCAGCCAGCGCAGCCGCCGGCGCAACCAACTCCGCCGCTCCCGCTGCCAGACCAGCAGGGCGCCCACTTCGCATCCTGATCCTCGGCGGGACCGGATTCACTGGTCCGCATCAGGTCCGCTATGCACTCGGCCGTGGTCACAAGATCACCCTGTTCAATCGCGGCAAGCGCGCCAAGCAGGACTGGCCAGGTGAGGTCGAAGAACTGCTCGGTGATCGCAGCACCGGGGATCTGAAATCGCTGGAGGGCCGGGAGTGGGATGTCTGCATCGACAATCCGACCTCGGTGCCGTTCTGGGTACGCGATGCCGGCAAGGTGCTCAAGGGCAAGGTTGGGCAGTACGTGTTCATCTCGACGATCTCGGTGTTTGCGCAGAACGCAACGGCCAATGACGAACAGGCCGAGACGGCGAAGTACACCGGCAAGGACATCTACGCCGAAACCCGCGACACCCTGATGGCCGACATGAATCTCTATGGCCCGATGAAGGCCGCCTGCGAACGCGAGGCCGAGACCTGGTTCCCCGGCATCACTACCGTGATCCGACCCGGACTGATCGTCGGACCCGGCGATGAGACCGATCGCTTCACCTACTGGCCAGTGCGCCTCGCCCGCGGCGGCGATGTGCTTGCGCCCAGCCTCGGCCCGGATCCGGTGCAGATCATCGATGCCCGCGATCTTGCCGAGTGGACGATCCGCATGGTCGAGCAAAGGCACTTCGGCATCTACAACGCCACCGGTCCCGACTACGAGCTCTCGATCGCGGCGATGCTGCACGGAATTCGTGCGGTGACTACCGCCGGTGCGCGCCTGCACTGGGTGCCGGCGGAGTTTCTCGCCAAGCACAATGTGGCGCCCTGGGGCGATATGCCGGTCTGGGTACCCGATGATGCCGAGAACGCGGGCTTCGGCCGCACCGTCGTCAACAAGGCCGTGGCCAAGGGACTGACTTTCCGGCCGCTGGCAACGACGGCCAGCGAAACACTCCACTGGTACAACGCCCTGCCCGCCGAACGCCGCGAGAAGCTGCGCGCCGGTATCAGCGCCGAGCGCGAGAAGGAAGTATTGGCCGCCTGGAAAGCCAATACCTAGCGCTGGCGTAGGTCGCGCAGTCGCGTAGATCGGGTCCCGCGCAGCGGAACCCGACATTGATGCGATCCCGATCACCGCCCGTCAAAAGCCACCGGGTCTGTCCGGCGCGAGGCGATCCGCATCTTGTAATCCTTTCAACATCGCAAGCGTCACGTCAGTTCCGCTAGGATTCCACGTTCACGTAGGAGACTGGCATGAGCGCGAAGACGAAGACAACAGATTCGATCAAGGACTGGCAGTCGCTGCACCAGCAATGGTGGTCCTCGATGCTCGACTCGGCGCGCAAGCAGGCGGCCTCAGCGGGTTGGGATGCTTCAAGCTTCAAGCCGGGTGATTCGCTGAAGGGCTTCGGTGATGTCTTCGGCAAGTCGCTTGGCAGCGAGAACGAGGCCACCGTCGAACGCTTTCTCGCCGGCAGCAAGCAGTTTCTGCAATGGGTGGAAGGACTCTCCGCTCAAGTCGCCGCACGTGGCGGTATTCCGGGCAAGATCGAAGACTGGACCGCCCTGTTCAAACAATCGGCGGGGCCGATGCTCGAATCCAACAATCCCTTTCTGCATCTGTTTCAGGGACTATCGGGCGATGGTGCGCGCGGGCTCGAGCAGATGTTCGCCGGCCTGCCGAACGTCGCCGATGCCTTCAAGGGCGAGCTCAAGGGCATGCTGGGCACACCGGCGTTCGGCTTCATGCGCGAGCAGCAGGAGCGCGCCCAGCAATTGATCGCCGCCCAGCTCGAGCAGCAGGAGGCGATGAACGCCTACAACGCGCAGATGCTGCGTGCGAGCAAACTCAGTTTCGAAAAACTCGAACTCAAGCTCGCTGACCGCGAGGAGCCCGGACGCCAGCTCGATTCCCTGCGTGCGGTCTACGACCTCTGGATCGATGCCGCCGAAGAAGCGTACGCCGAGATCGCGCTCAGCGCCGAGTTCCGCGCTGCCTATGGTGATCTGGTCAACAAGCAGATGCGTGTCCGCCAGATGCTCCAGGCCGAAGTCGAACGTCAGACCGGCCAGGTCGGTATGCCGACGCGCAGCGAATTGAATTCCGTGCACAAGCGCCTGCAGGAAATGCGCCGCCGCATACGCGAACTGGAAGATCGGCTGGAGCAGGCAACGCCGGGCCCGACGCCGCGCGCAGCGCCGGTCGCCGCGCCAGCAAGCAAACCTGCTGCGCGGTCGAAGCCCAAGGCCAAGGCCGCTGTGAAGCCAGCACGCGCTGCGCCGAAGCGCGCCAAACCAGGCGCCGCTCGATCTGCGACTACGCGCAAGGCGGCGACAAAGCCCGCACGCGCGGGCAAACGCAAGTCGGCGGGCAGCAAGGCCGCAGGCAATCGTCGTAACCTCAACCGTCTCGCCTGAGGAGCAACATCATGATGGGACCGATCCGATTGCAGCCCGCCGCCGTGGCCCAGGAGCTGGCAAAATTTGGCGAGAAACTCGCGCGCGGCGCCGGCAGCCTGCGTGGCCTGCCCGAGGTGCATTACGGCGCCAGCGCCAAGGAGGCGATCTACAGCGAAGACAAGATGGTGCTGTACCGCTTTGTCTCCGAGCACCGCGTCACCGAGAAAGTACCCCTGCTGATCGTCTATGCGCTGGTCAACCGGCCCTACATGGTGGATCTGCAAGAGGACCGTTCGATCGTCAAGAGCCTGCTCGAAGCTGGCCATGATGTGTATCTGATCGACTGGGGCTATCCGGACGCCAGTGATCGCTATCTTGGTCTGGATGACTACATCAATGGCTACATCCGTCGCTCGGTCAACGTATTGCGCGCACGCTGCAATGTACCCGCGATCAATCTGCTCGGCATCTGCCAGGGCGGCGCCTTCAGCATCTGCTATGCGAGCCTCTATCCCGAGACCGTCAAGAATCTGATCACGATGGTGACGCCGGTGGACTTCCAGACGCCGGACAATATGCTCTCGCACTGGACCCAGGGCATGGATGTCGATGCCTTCGTCGATACGCTCGGCAATGTACCTGCTGACCTGATGAACTGGTGCTACCTGACGCTCAAACCCTTTCGTCTGCTGCAGCAGAAGTATGTCGGCCTCACCGACATTCTCGACAGCCCGGGGGAACTTGAAAACTTCCTGCGCATGGAGAAGTGGATCTTCGATTCACCGGATCAGGCCGGCGAGGCCTTCCGCCAGTTCATCAAGGATTTTTACCAGGGCAACAAGCTGCTCAAGGGCGGCCTCGAAATCGGCGGCAAACCGATCGATCCCAAGCGCATCCGCATGCCCGTACTCAATATCTACGCCGAACAGGATCATCTGGTACCGCCGGATGCCTCACGCGCACTCAAGGGCATCATCAGCAGCCGCGACTACACCGAACTCAGCTTCAAGGGCGGCCATATCGGCATCTACGTCAGCGGTCGCGCACAACGCGAAGTGCCGCCGGCGATCAGCGCCTGGATGAAGCAGCGGCGCTGATCGGCGCCCAGCGAATGCCGACCGCTGACCGCGCTCGGCATTCGACGTAGGATGTGGTGAACGCAGTGAACCGCATCAACGCCGAGGCGATACCGAAGGGGAGCGCCTACTCGCCGCCACCCGCTGCGGGCGTCTGACGCCGACGCAATATCTGATCGTCACCGAACAGGCGTTCGATCCGCGCGAACAGTTCGGCGCGCGCAAATGGCTTCTTCATGAAGTCGTCGGCGCCGATGCGCTGGGCGTAGAACTGCTCGGTGGCCTCGGCATTGCCGCTGATCATGATGATCGGAATTTCGCGGGTCTTGGGATCGCGGCGCAGAATGCGCAATGCGGCAAACCCGTCCATACCCGGCATGACGATATCGAGAAAGATCAGGTCGGGAATTTCGTTGCGCGCGACCTCGATGCCGGCCTCGGCATTGGCCGCCTCGAGTGCAACGAAACCATTCTGCGTGAGCATCTTGCGCATGACCGCCAGAATCGTCAGCGAATCGTCAATGACCAGCACGCGGGTACCGTCACGCGCGCGTTGTCGCGGCTTTTCGCGACGGTCCTGCTCGGCTTCGACGCCGCCGAAGATGCGCTTGAAAAAGGCAAATCTGCTCACTGGGCTCCCCTGATTCTGGACATCTCAGGGCGGAAGTGTCACGCCTGCCGGGCCGAAGAGCAATGCTTGGCCGCTCTGCGGCAGCCAATTTCGTCCCGGCTCAGTCCCAACGGTCGTCCCGCGACCAGACGGCACCGCTGTCGATCCGCACCGGAAACTTCGAAACCGGCGAGTAGGCCGGGCCACAAAGCACGGCGCCGGTACGCACGTCGAACTGGGCGCCGTGGCGCGGGCATTCGACGGTAAAGCCATTGAACGGGCCACCATTGAGTTCGCCACCATCATGGGTGCAGACGTCCTCGATGGCATAGATTTCGCCATCGACATTGAACAGGGCAACCATCACGCCATCGACCTCGGCGACACGACGCTCGCCCGGCAGCAGTTCGCCGGTGGTGCAGATTCGGGTCCATGCACTCATGGTAGGCGTGCTCCCAGGGCCGGTGCCCCGGCGTAGTCATTGCGCGCGGCCATCAGACCAGTGCCTTGGCGAAGACGGCGAACTCGAGATCCGCGCGCTTGGGTATCCCGAAGCGTTCGTCGCCATACGGGAAAGGCTTGGTCTGACCGGT
>JAYSZM010000056.1:0-8766 GCA_043738015.1 Lysobacterales bacterium | reverse complement strand
CTCGGATACCGAGCGGCCGTTCACCGGTCGCTACTGGGATCACCACGAGGCCGGGCGCTATGTCTGCGCCTGCTGTCGCGCCGAGTTGTTCGGATCGGACGCCAAGTTCGATTCGGGCAGTGGCTGGCCGAGCTATTTCCAGCCGCTGGAGAAGAAGGCGGTGTCCGAACATTTCGATGAGACCCACGGCATGCGCCGGGTCGAGGTCAAATGCGGTCGTTGCGATGCGCATCTGGGTCATATCTTCGAAGATGGCCCGAAGCCGACCGGGCTGCGCTATTGCATCAATTCGGCTGCGCTGGATTTTGTTGCAAAGTAGGAGGCCCGAAGCGGGCCGACCGTGGTGGTGGTCGAGTGCGCGGTCGCGCTGCCACAGGCACTCGATTCAATCCCGGCTCAGGCAGAGATGCGGAAGCCCGAGCTCGCCAAGCCAATCGCTGCCGGCCGGATTGCCGAGCAACATCGCGGTGGTGGCGGCGGCGCCTGCGACCAGACAGTTGGCGGCGCTGACGCTGACGCTGGCGAAACTGTCGATCGGCATGCCATTGCGTGGATCGACAATGTGCGAATAGCGCCGGCCATCGATGATCATGCAGCGTGCGTAGTCTCCGCTCGTTGCCAGACCGCCGTCGCTGATCTCGATGTGCGCGGCGGGGCGATCAGGGTCGTCAGGCAAGCGGATACCGATACGCCAGGACGATCCGTCGGCATGCGCGCCGATCACGGCCAGATCGCCGCCCAGATCGACCATGCCATGGCGGATGCCAGCTTCGCGACACAACATGGCCACGCGGTCTGCAGCGTATTCCTTGACGATGCCACCGAGATCCAGGCGCATGCCCGCGACCGGGATGCGCAGTCGCGGTCGCGCCCAGTTGATGCGATGCCAGCCGATCATCGATAGCGTCTGCAGAATCGCCTCCGGATCCGGCATCCGATTGGCTTGCAGATCCCATAGTCGGGTCAGCGCGCCGGCACTGATATCGAACAAACCGTCGGTCTGGGTGTGCATCAACGCGGCAAAATCGAGTAGGCCGGCGGTTTCGTCATCGACTTCCAGCCACTGGTCGCTGCCGGCGAGCAGGGCAAATTCGGCGACGAGGCTGTCGTCTCGATAATGCGAGTACTTGCGGTCGAGGCGCAGCAGCTCGGCCTGGGTGATCGCCAATGCCGCGTCAGCTTCTGCGACATCCGCGACTTCGACATGCAGGGCACAGGGACAGCCCATTGAGGCGAAGGAATACTGGTAGCGCTGCACTCAGTCGAAGCCGTAGTCGAAGCCCGCGATGAGCCGGGTGTAGCTGACCAGGCCAGGTGCGGCGGGTTGATCGGAATCCGGACCATACTTCGCGGTGCTGCGGTAGCGCTCCGCACCGATGCTGAATTCCCAGGCGCCAACCCGCTTGCGCAAGTTCAGCCGGCCCGACCAGGAACCGAAGGCCGACAGCCGGAAATCGCTCGACGCATGCCGCCCCGGCGCCTCAAGAAAAAATGGCGCGTAAAAATCAGCGGCATCCTGGCGGTAGTAGCGCAGACTGGGCACCAGACGCCAGTCATGGCCAAGGCTCTGGTACCAGGCGAGGTCAATCGTATGCGCGTTGATCGACCAGTCGTCGTCGGCATAGCGATAGTCAACGTGCAGGGCGGCATCGAGATCCGACAGCGCGTGCCGGTAGCGCACAAGCACGGCGCTCTGCAGTCGATGGTCGGGGCGCGAATCGTTGAGGATATCGCCGTCGACGTAGACCTGCTTGTACGGGTCGGACAGAAAGCCACCTTGATCGGTCAACTGCAGGCCAGCCTGCAGCACCGAGGATCGACTGAGAACCCACGACAGACTCGCGAACAGCGAACGGCTCTGCTTGTCGGCGTGCTCGATGCGTCCGTTCTCGATTGCATCGCTGGGATCGATGCGGTCGTCGGCGTAACTGAAACCATAGCCAAGGGTCAGCTGCGGGCCGAGGGCCTGAGCGCGCTCGTAGCCGACCGCCATCGAGCGATAATCGTCTTCGGTCGATACCGACGCGGAATAGGTGTGGCGGTTCGGTGCGTCCGGGTCGCTGACCAGGCTGGCGACCAGCTCGCGACGGGTATCGCGAATGGTTGCGCCGCTCATCACCTGGATCAGACCGGCGCTGTTGTTGGCGGGTAGCACGTACCAGGGCGATGAGCCGCTCATGATTTCCTGAGTGGCATTGAGTGTGAAGCGTGCCTGCGCGGCGACATCGCGTTCGAGTTGAAACTGGTGTGCGCGCACGAAGTAGCGCTCAGCGCTGCCAATCACCTGGCCTGCGATCGCATCCTCGTCGTACTCGGAATAGCGATAGTGCAGGCGCGTTTCGCGCTGCGCGGTGGCTGCGTCCTGATCCGGTTCGGCGGTCTCAGCGGCCAGGCTGGCATCCTGGATACCAAGTGCCGCGGCGGCACCGAGCATCAGACGCAACGCCGGCGCGCGGCTGGGCGACACGCTGGCATCCATGGGGGGCGAATCGTCTCGCGCTTTGGAACCGGACATCAGTCGCCCCCCTCGCGTCGCCGGAAGCTCTGCGTGCGACCAGCAATCAGTTGCACCCGCAACCTCCACCGGCAGCGCCGAGCTTGCCGTGAGTGCCTTCCTTGCTGAAAAATACCTGTTCGGTCATGGCGGCCTCGAGCGGATCGGGCTGCCATTGCATGTCCCAGCGCGCCAGCTGCCCGCGCTCCCATGGCTGCACCGTCGGCAAGCTGGAGCAACCGCACACCAGAACGCAGAGCAGCGCGGTCCACAGCGGGCGTCGTGGTCGTGGATCAGTCGGCATCGGCTTGCTCCTCAATCAGGTCCCGGATCAGCGCGCGCAGCGGGGCGACATCCTTCAGGGTGAAGCCACTGTGGCGCGAGTGCACGATGCCATGGCGATCGATCAGGTAGGAAGTCGGCATGCCGAGCAGTTGATAGGCTGCGGCGACCCGGCCCTCCGGATCATGCGGCAACGGAAACTGCAGGGCATGGCGCTCAAGAAACTTCAGAGCATCGGCGGCATCCTCGTCCACCGTGATGGCGATCACCTCGAAATCTTCGCGCGGGAATTCATCGCGCAGCTTCTGGTACTCCGGCAGCGACTGCCGACAGGGGCCGCACCACGAGGCCCAGAAGTCCAGCAGCACCACTCGACCACGATAGTCAGCGAGGTCGATGGTGCGCTCGCTGGCCAGCAGTGGAAGACTGAAATCTGGCGCAGCCGTATTTTTTTCGACGGCCGGCAAAGCGGCCGCCTGCAGGCATGCAAGCGCGGCGCCAAGGACCCGCGCGAGGAGCGGTGTCTGCCGCCTCGGTGGTCTGCGCGCGGCCGGCATGTCGGGCTTACTCCGCCTGCGGAACACTGGCCGTCGCCGTAACCGTCGCTGACGGACACGTCAGACCCGCCGGCAGGGTCAGCCGCTTGAGCAGCATGCTGCCGGTGCCAAAGCCGATGACGGAATTGAAATCAACGCGGCCGTTGTTGCAATCGGTGAAGGTGAAGTTGAGCGTGCCCCAGTCGGTGCGAACCACTTGTGCCGGATCGAAGTTTGGGATGAATCGGCCGCCGGTGCTGCGAACAACCGGCATCGAAACGGTGTTGCCGACCACATTGCCGACGCCGCCGAACCAGGCCTGCTGTCCGTCCGGTGTGAAGGTGAACCAGTAGGCCAGCATCAAATCGCCGGGCAGAATCTCGACAAAGATGCCATGACCGCTCTGCGCCGGGTCGTACCAGGTACCCGTGTAGCCAGCAGTCAGTGGCGGGGGTGCGGGCGTACCCTCCACGGTGAGCGAACCGGCCATGCCCTCGCCCGGTGCACCATGCACATCGCAGAAGAAATCGAAGTTGCCGACTTCATTGAAGGTGACGACGGCTACCCAGCTCGAGCTGCTGGCATTGGCGCCACTGCCCGAGCAGGAGTTGGCGCAGCGGAATCCGCCGGCTTGCGACGCCACATTGTGAACACCGCCCGCATTGCTGAAGGTCACCGTGTCGCCCCGTTGAATGGTCAGCACATTGGGGGTGAAGCGCAATCCGGTGCCGCCGACAGTGACGTTGTGATTCGCGGCTGAGAGGGTGCCGGCTGCCGTCAACAGTGACAGCGCAACGAGTGCAGTGCTTGCGATCAAGCCGAAACGGGTCATGGCAGCTCTCCTGGGAACGACACCAGCGTGCCAGCGAAAGCGGCCGCCTTCCGTCGATTGTCCCGCAGTCGCGCCGATCGCACCACTGACGATCGGGGGGTATCCAGCACGGTGGTATCGTTAGCGGATCGCGCTGATGATCGCGGTCGGCCCGGCAGCACGATAGCGCGAAGGCGATCGGGAAGCGTCGACATGGCGAACGAGGAGCTTGGCAATGGCAGACATCAGGAAGGGCGGCGCCAAAGACTTTGATCCGGCGGTGCTCAAACTGTTTGATCAGTATGTGCATGGCCTGATTGATCGACGCGGGTTTTTGCAGGGCGCGGCGGGCTTTGCCGGTGTGGCCGGTGCGGCGGGCCTGCTGGCTGCATTGAGCCCACAGTTCGCGGCGGCGCAGCAGGTCAAGCCGGACGATGCGCGGATCGCGGCGAGTTACCTTGAGTTCGATTCCGCAACAGGCTATGGCCGTGCGCGCGGATACCTAGTTCGCCCAGCAAAGGCCGCCGGACCGCGGCCCGTCGTCCTGGTTGCGCACGAGAACCGTGGACTCAACCCGCATATCGAGGATATTGCGCGTCGACTGGCGCTGGCCGGGTATATCGCGTTTGCGCCGGATGCCTTGTTCCCGCTCGGCGGCTATCCGGGTGATGAAGACAGCGCACGCACTTTGTTTGCCCAACTTGATCAGGGCAAGACGCGCGAGGATTTTGTTGCGGCGGCCAAGATGCTGCTGAAGCTCGATGGCGGCAATGGCTGCCTGGGTGCGGTCGGATTTTGCTATGGCGGCGGTATTGCCAATTTTCTGGCTACGCGGGTGCCCGAGCTGAAGGCCGCGGTGCCGTTCTATGGCGCCGGTGCGCCACTGGATCAAGTCGACAAGATCCGCGCCGAGTTGCTGCTGGTATTTGCCGAACAGGATGAGCGCGTGAATGCGGGCTGGCCCGCTTACCAGGAGGCACTCAAACAGGCCAAGGTCCGCTACAGCGCCGTGATATATCCAGGCACCCAGCATGGCTTCAACAATGACACCACACCGCGCCATGACGCCGAAGCAGCCGCCCAGGCCTGGGCACGGATGCTGGCACTATTTGAGCGGACCCTGCGTCAGGGCGACAGCTAAGCACTGAGCGGGCCGCCTGCGCTAGACTGGAACACGAGCCGACCGGCAGCCTGCAATGGCCGGGCGGTGGCGGATCGGCTCCGGCATGGCCAGAGCGATTCCGATCATCTTGAGCCAGGGGAGCGCCGCGTCATGTCCGATCCGAAGCGATATCGTCTTGTCACGCGCAGTGACTTTGATGGTCTGGTCTGTGCCGTACTGCTGAAAGAATTGGAGATGGTCGACGAGATCGCCTTCGTTCATCCCAAGGACATGCAGGACGGCAAGATCGAGATTGGACCCAATGACATCATCACCAATCTTCCGTATGTGGCGGGCTGCCATCTGGCCTTCGACCATCATCTGAGCGAGACCCTGCGGCTGGACGGCGAGCCCGCGAAGAATCATTTTATCGATGCGAATGCACCATCAGCCGCCCGCGTGGTGTATCAGCACTTTGGCGGCGCCTCGGCATTCCCGAAGGTGGCGCCGGAAATGCTGGTCGCGGTCGACAAGGCCGACTCGGCCCAGTTTTCGCTGGATGAGATTCTGCAACCCAGTGGCTGGGTCTTGCTGAATTATTTGATGGATGCACGCACCGGGCTGGGTCGCTTTCGCGATTTCCGGGTGTCGAACTATCAGCTGATGATGCAGCTGATCGATTACTGCCGCGATCATTCGATCGATCAAATTCTGGATCTGCCCGATGTGCGCGAACGCTCAGATCTCTATCGTGACCAGGCCAAGCTGGCCGAGCAGCAGCTCCGTCGCTGCAGCAAGGTGCACGGCGCCCTGGTGGTGCTCGATCTGCGCAACGAAGAAGTGATCCACGCCACCAATCGCTTCATGATCTATGCGCTGTTCCCGACGTGCACGGTGTCAATCCACGTGATGTGGGGCGTCAAGCAACAGAACACCGTGTTTGCCATTGGCAAGTCGATTGTCGACCGCAGTTCAGACTTGAACATCGGAGCGCTCTGTCTGAAGTACGACGGCGGCGGTCATGCCAATGCCGGCACCTGTCAGATTGCCAATGAGCGCGCGGATGCGGTGCGCGACGAGTTGATTGCGGCGATCACTGCGGGCGCTTGATCTGAGGTTTCAGCTTGATTCAAAGCCGTCACGGAATTGCACACCGGCGCAGCTCGTGGGGAGAAAGCTCAAGGTGCTGTTGCCGGCATTCGGCACAGCCACCTCGCCAAGGCCTGAAGCGTAGGCGAGGTCGGCGGGGTTGGATTGGCCGGGCGCAAAAGTCGTGAACGTCGACTGCGCGCTCAACGGCGCCGGTGTCCGCAAGATGGCGGCCGCGCCCCAACTCGATACATAAACGGCACCGTCGCAATCGCGGACGATGCCGTCGAAGTT
Source organism: Lysobacterales bacterium (assembly GCA_043738015.1). Classification (GTDB taxonomy): domain Bacteria; phylum Pseudomonadota; class Gammaproteobacteria; order Xanthomonadales; family Ahniellaceae; genus 0-14-3-00-62-12. The sequence goes on along the minus strand of JAYSZM010000056.1, from coordinate 2,158 downwards.
GCTGAAACTTGTTTGCACGATCAGGCTCGCCGAGGTTTGACCAGGTTGCCAGCCGAATACGCGCGCGTTTGCGCCCCAGCTGACGATCAACAAGCGCTGTTGCGCGGCATCCCACCAGAGTCCGTTCGGGGCAAAACCGGTGGCGGTAATCGGCGTGGTATGGCTGACATTGCCGATGTCGCTGATGTCGAGCTGGTGCAGGCGCTGGCCGCTGAAGTCGCTGACCCATAGCCGGTCGACCCCATCGCTGGTCATTCCGTTGAGAAAACTTGCGCCACTGACGGTGTAATTGACCACACGCACCGCGTCGCTGAGACGATAGCCGCGCACAAAGCTGCCGTCGGCAACATAGACCAGATCTCCAACGATCTCGAGACCTGCGGGTGAGCCAGGATCATCGCTGAATACGCTGAGCACGCCGCTGCTCGATCGCGCCAGGATCTGGCCCGCGCCGCGGTTGCTGATCAGATAGCGTGCGCCGGCAGCGTCGTAATCGAGGCTCTCAGGGGCGTTGAGCGTTTGAGCACGCAGTGTGCCCGCGGTCAGCAGGGCCAGCGTGGAAATCATCAGGATTCTGGATCGCATGGCTGCACTCGGCGGATCGGGGAAGGGCGCATGCTACCCGCAGTGAGGTTGCCACGTGTTGGCGCCAGTACGCGGTTTACGGGTTTCTGCAGGCGATCTCGGAGCAGCGCCGTTCGCGCGCTTTCTGCATCGCAAACCCAGGCGATGCCCCGTGACTGAAGGGCTGGCGGGGTTTTCTGGCTTGCCGGGTTAACAGGGACAGGCCGTGCATTGGTAGACGGTTCGACCAACCCGACGGAGTTCGAATCATGAAAATCTCAAGCATGTTGCGCACGGCCTTGATCGGTCTGCTGATGACAGCGCGGGCGCTGAACGCTCAGGGCGTGGTCAGCCAGTTCGCCGATTTCAATACTGGCGTCAATCCGGGTGCAGCAGGCAGTCTGGGGAGCTCGGCGATCAGTTTTGATGGTCGGCGATTCTTCACCGCGACGACAGACCGACTGGGCGGCGAGCTCTGGATTACCGATGGCACCGTAATCAACACGCGATTGTTTGCCGATATCTGCCCAGGCAGTTGCGCCTCCAATCCAGCGAATTTCTACGTCGAAGGAACCAATCTCTACTTCTCGGCGGATGACGGCCAGCATGGTGCGGAACTGTGGCGTCTGGCTGCGGGATCCAATACGCCGACCCTGGTCAGTGATATCAATCCGGGCGCTCCGGGGTCCACACCGACGCGGTTCACCCGGCTGAGCTTCCGTATCAACAGTACGGTGGTATCTCGGACTTTTTTTTCTGCAACCACGCAAGAGCACGGCCGCGAAGTCTGGCGTCTCACTGCGGGTAGCGCACCCACGGTTGCACTGGAGCGCGATATCAACCCTGGCACAGGTTCATCGAGTCCGACGAGCTTTGCCGTGCTCAACACCTTGCAGGTTTCGGTTGCCGCAAGATCGGCGGGACTTCAGAGCGAGGTGCTCAGCCTTGACTACACCTCGACGACAGCGCCGGCAAGCGGCATCACCATAATGAGCGGCTTTGGCACGAGCGCACAACGCTTCGCGGAGCCCGAGCTTGTGGCCTTGGGGCCAAATATGTATGTCGTCGTGCGTGATTTCAATACGGCCAGTTCCGAGCTGTGGGTAACCCAGGGAACCGTACCGACCACGATCAAGCTTCGCACCGCAAATTCGATTGTCGCGTTGACAAGTAATGCGGCGCTGTTTCGTCTGTTCTTTGTCAGTGGCTCCGGCAGTTCAGCTCTTCTGGCGATCAGTGACGGAACCTTGGCTGGTACCAGCAACGTCAGCGCAGCCGGGGTCACTCCGCAGAACCTGGTGAGTCTGGGCAACCGTGTGTTGTTTACCGGTATAGCGAGCGGCAGCGGGCGCGAGTTGTTCAGCAGTGACGGAACAGTCGCGGGTACCGGTCTGCTGAAGGAAGTGGTGAGTGGTTCTGCTGGGATAACCGAGACCATCATCTTCAAACCGACCGTCAGCCAGACCCGAGCCTTGCTCGCTTTCGATGACAAGCTCTGGATCACCGATGCGACCAACGCCGGAACGACGCTGATTTCGGGCAGTGCGATCCAGGGCGGAGGTAGCATGACTGTTCTGGTGCCGACGACTGGCAT
>JAYSZM010000055.1:0-4181 GCA_043738015.1 Lysobacterales bacterium | reverse complement strand
CATCGCCGGCAGTGGGTGGAGGATCGACTGTACGCGTTGGCGGATACCTTTGCGGTCAGTCTCTGGGCGTACGCAGTGATGAGCAATCATCTGCACGTCGTCGTGCAATTACTTCCCGAGGTTGCTGCAGGTTGGTCCGATCGGGAAGTAGCGGAACGTTGGGTGCGACTATTCCCGCGCGAGGATCTGAACCCGGAGATTCGCGTCGACGTGCTGAGCGCCCATGCCGATCGGATCGCGCTGCTGCGCGCTCGGCTGTCCGATTTGTCTTGGTTCATGAGGTGTTTGTCCGAGCCGATCGCGCGGCGCGCCAATCGAGAAGACACTTGCACGGGAAGATTCTGGGAGGGAAGATTTCGCTGCCAGGCACTGCTGGACGATACAGCCGTATTGGCGGCAATGGCGTACGTTGACCTCAACCCCGTGCGCGCAGGGATGTGCGACTCGCTCGAAGATTCCAGCCACACCAGTGCGAAAGCCCGCCTCCAGGAAATCGAACGGGAACCCAAGCACGCCGAGGTTCCGCTCGGTGCCCTTTCAGGCATCCGCGGCCTGTCGGTATTGCGGATGAGTCAGTCCGAGTATCTCGGACTGCTCGACTTCACCGGCCGTCGGATTCGTGCCGGCAAGTGCGGCGCGATCTCCGGGCCAACCCCGGCTGCATTGCGCCGCTTGGGCCGCAAGCCCGAACAATGGCAGAGTCAGGTTCTGGCCACGGGATCAGGATTTCACCGGGCGATGGGCGAAGTCGACAGCTTGATCGAGAAGGCCAAGGCGATGGGCCAGAACTGGTTGCGGGGAATTGGTACTGCAAGAAGGCTGGCATTGCCAGGCCACTGAGCGTAGTGCTCGGAATCGCCGCCGGGCCTGTCCATCGCAAGTTCGGCCAGCTCTGTCCTTCCGTGCGACAACGCAGGCGGTTGCCATCATGGCCTGAGAGCGAATAAGTCTGCGCTTATTAATTCACGACATGTCGAAAGCACTTGTTGTCCTCGCTGCAGCTGACGGAAAGGTTGCGGCGTCGTTGAATGATAAGCAAGAAGAAACGGGTGTCCGCACTTGTTCGTCGTTCGCTGAAAAAATGGGTGTCCGTATTTGTTGGTCCCGTATTTGTTATCATGGCCTGAGAGCGAATACGTCTGCGCTTATTAGTTCACGACATGTCGAAAGCACTTGTTGTCCTCGCTGCAGCTGACGGAAAGGTTGTGGCGTCGTTGAATGATAAGCAAGAAAAAATGGGTGTCCGTATTTGTTGCGTTTGTTCCGCGTATTTGTTCCTTCGTATTTGTTCGCTGACTTCGCTTGACAGCGGCGGCTAAATGGTGACCCCGGTTTTTCACTGCGAGCCCACCTGCGCGCGGTCTTCGCCGTGCGCCTTGGCCATGCTGTCGAGCCGTGCGCTGGTGACCAGTGGCACCTGTCGGGAGACCGACGAACTGCCATGCTTGCGGCCCGTTGGGACGACCAGACTAAAGGGTGGCAATGCACGGATGCTCAAGGCGACACGATCGCCCACTCGCGTCGTTCGGCCCGCTGACGGCGCTTGCGATGGGTTGTATGGCACTGCTGTTGGCGAGCTGCGCCAGCGAGGACCGCACCAAGGCGCTGGTGACCCAGACCGACGCGTTTTGTGCTGCCAATCCAATACCCGCCTTTCCCGCCAGCGCCTCGGCGCGCAGCGTGTACATCGGCACTGGCGCCCTGACGAAGTGGCAGCATCGGATCCCGCAGCGGCTGTTGCAGGAAGGTTTCGTCGAAGTCGAGGCCGCCGCATCGATGGCGCCCTCGGTAAAAGGCAGCGGCGACTACCTGCGATTTCGCATCGCCCCGGCGTCGGATCCGGGCTGCGCTGGCCAGCGGGCGCTGGCCGCTTCAATGGAGCCCGAAAAATGGCAGACAATGCGACGCCTGATGTTTGATTGGGGCCTGCGCCCCGACCAGTGCCTGGCGATCGAGCGCACGGCCGAGCGCCGCAGCGAGTACTGGGTGGAGGTGTGGGACAGCAGTGCCGATCTGCCGAAGCCAGGATTCGGGGTTCCGGTGCAACGCGAGCGGCGCCGCTTCGTCGCGACCGAGGCCGCTACCGGCCGCGTGCTGCACGAACACTTCTCCGAGCACGGCTTTCTGGGACCGTCGTTCTCGGTGCCCTTTGGCTGTCTGCGACTGGATGAATCGACGATCTTCTTCGAGCAGCTGGTGCATGGCACCGGCGGCGCCATTGGATCCCCACCGACAGTCATTGAGCCGCCGTCGGATGCGGTGGTTTTGCGGTCGGATCCATTGCTTGAGTCGGTCACCGATCTTGGCCTGGCGCCGATCGAGCACGCAGTGCTGTGGGATCGCGCCAAACGTTCGCTCGGCTCTGCCATCGAAGGCGTCGACCTGCTGGAAGGTGACAGCCCCAAGTTCTATGAGGCGGGCCCGAACGCGGCACGCTATCTTCAGCTCGCCATAGATGGCGAGTTCCGACGCGTGCGGCTGACCTGGCTTGAAGGCAGCCCGCACGGCCGGCACGACCGTCCCGTGCGGGTGTTCGACCTCGGCAGCCGCATCGGAATACTTTCAATAACGCGTCGGGTACTGCTGGGAACGCGCGGAGCGATGGACTTTTCCTGGGCCGAGCTGGAGCGCGATAGCGGTCTGCTGCAGGTGCGCGCCGACACCGTTGTGCCAATCGATCCCGATTCCAGCCTCGACTCGCTCAACCTGATCGAGAACGTGCAGCGGACTCCTGCAGGCCTGCGGTTTTCGCTAACCGAGGTCGGTCTGGGCCAGAAACACGGAGTGCTTGTTGATCACGTCCTGCTACGTGAGTCCTGGTACCACTGGGCCCTGGATGAGTAATCTCGCAACACCCCGGCTCGCGCGGTGCGGACTCGACCTGGGATCTGCGCTTGAACAGCAGACCGCGTGTCACGCGTCCCGGATGGCGACCACGTATGGTTCGGGGTTCGGCTTACGTGGCATCGCCGTCCAACATTTCCAACCTGCCTTTGACCTTGGTTTCAGGAGTTCCAGTCCTCCATGAGTACCCAGAAGAAAACCAGCTCGGCCTCGCTGGTGAGTATCGTCGCGGGCCTGTTGGCGCTCGCGTCCATCAACCTCTTCTGGCCGCTGTTGATTACCATGACTTTGTCGACGGTGGCCGTCGTAAGCGGCCACATCGGCGTCACGGCAATCCGCAACGACCCGGACCGGCTCGACGGTAGCGCGATGGCCATCACCGGCCTGGTAATCGGCTATCTCGGCCTGGTCTCCGGGCTCATCGCGATGATGCTGTTGAACATAGGATTCATGAGTTTCGGCGGGAGGTAGCTGCCGGTTGTGCGCGCGTTGATGGCGAGTGCCGTATCCGCGTCAACACTCCCAGCACCTTCGGCAGAATCGAGTGTCGATGCGACTCCTGATTACCCATGACACTCAGCCAGACTTGCGCGCAGGAAAGCATGTGCCCAACGTCAACTTTGGGTCGAAAGCGGTCAGTGGACTACTGCCACCAACTACTTCTCGGTACCACCTTGGCGATCCATCTGCGCTGCCGCGGTAGCCGTGGCTTTTGCTTCTGCGCGCTTGGAGCGCGCGTCGTTTCAGTGGGGCCCCTGAGCGGCGGTGATCGGTGGGCGCGGAAAGCCCGAAGGGAGGCCGACAGGATGTCGGCCTGTCGGCGAACGCACAGGGCGAGGGCATGGATGCCCGAGGTAGAGCAACGCAGGAGCAGTTGCCGGATGTGCGCCCGCCGACCAGCGGCCGCCGAGCACGAACCTGGAGGGGTGAGACACCATGCTCTCGGCATGCGTTGAATCGCATGTCGAATGGTGTCGAACGCCCGGCATGGATGCCGGGCTGGGCGCCGTCCACCAGGGACGGTTTGCGAAGCCCGATTCGGAACGAAACCAGTATGGGGTGGCGTTCTCTTTGGTGACTTTCTCTTGCGCCACATCAAGAGAAAGTTACTCGCGCGAAAGCGCGAAAGCTCTTTGTCGTGCCGTAGGCACGATGCGCCCTTAGGGTGCGGGCTATTGATTTACGTGACGAGGGACGTGCATCCACGTGGGGCGAAGATCAAGGGCAGCGGGGCAAGCCCACGCTCTTGTACGCTGGCTTTGCTGTTGGTTTTTGGCTTTTGAAGCTATTTATCAACAGCTCTTGATCTGCGTTCTTTGGTTCACCGGAGAGGCCGA
>JAYSZM010000054.1:0-8823 GCA_043738015.1 Lysobacterales bacterium | reverse complement strand
AAAGAACGCAGATCAAGAGCTGTTGATAAATAGCTTCAAAAGCCAAAAACCAACAGCAAAGCCAGCGTACAAGAGCGTGGCTTGCCGCGCTGCCGTTGATCTTGATCTTGATCTTGTCCCCGAGGGGATTGACCAGTTCCGCTGTTGAGAGCCATAGAGCGTGGCTTGCCGCGCTGCTTTGGATTTTTGAGGACGAGAAAGGCAAATCAAACGCAGCGCGGCAAGCCACGCTCTACAACAGCAACAGCAACAGCAACAGCAACAGCAACAGCAACAGATCAAGCCTCGCAACTGAACGAAACCCATGCCAGCATTGGCGTGTGTGGTCCAGACCACGGAGTGGCCAAGACCAGCAGTGATAAATAGTCAGCACGGCAGGCCGTAGCGCGGTCGCAACTGCGCCTTCGCAGCCGCCTATACATTGGATCAACAGGAGTTCGTCATGGCTAGCTGGTTTCGTACTCTGATATTGCTGTCTCTACCGATCAGCCTCGCCGCGCAAACCATCGACCTGCGCACGACGGAGGTAGCCACGGTTACGGGTGTCGTCGACGTCGTGGCCGCCTTCGATGGCAGCCAGCGGCTTTATCTGGTCAGCCAGAATGGTGTGATCCGCGTGCTGGAGAATGGCATCGTGCGCAGCGAGCCCTTCCTCGATCTCAGCGCCAATTTCGGCGGTATCGCCGAAGAACAGGGTCTGCTGTCCGTGGTATTTCCACCGGATTATCCGAGCCGTCGGTATTTCTACATCTACTACGCCAACAATGGCCTGAGTGCCATCGATGCCTACGACGTCAGTGCCGATGGCCTGCGCGCTGTGCCGGCTTCGCGGCGCACCGTGCTGACGATCACCCAGCCCTTCACCAATCACAATGGCGGCAAGCTGCTGTTCGGTGCCGATGGCTATCTTTATCTCTCCACTGGTGATGGTGGCAGCGCCAACGATCCGCAGAACAATGCGCAGAATACCGACAGCCTGCTCGGCAAGATCCTGCGCATCGATACCGAGAGCGGCACCCTGCCGTATGCAATTCCGCCGGGCAATCCGTTTGTCGGTGTCAGTGGCCGCGACGAGATCTGGGCGATCGGTCTGCGCAATCCCTGGCGTATGAGTTTCGATCCGGCAAACAATGAGCTCTACATCGCCGACGTCGGTCAGATCCAGCGCGAAGAAGTGAATATCCAGCCCGCCGGTGTTGCCGGTCTGAACTATGGCTGGAAGGTATTCGAGGGCACGCTCTGCGTCGTCACCTCGCTGTGCAGCAGCTTCTCGCATACGCCACCGGTCGCCGAGTACGATCATCAGGGCGGCAACTGCTCGATCGTGGGCGGCTTCGTCTACCGTGGCAGCAAGTATCCCAACCTGGTCGGCACCTATCTCTACGGCGACTACTGCACCGGACGAATCTGGGGCATCAAGAAAACCGGCAGCGTGGTTGGCACGCCGGTGCTGCTGCGCGATACCGATCTGACCATCACTACGTTCGGTGTCGATGAACGCGGTGATCTCTATGTATTCGATGCTACGCGCAATCAGCTGATGGTCATTTCCGATGGCGCACCGATTACCAATCCGAGTATTGGTGCTGGCTTCACCGGTTCCTGGTATGACACTGCCCAGAGTGGTCACGGCATCTTCATCGAAGTGCTCGACAACGACGCGATGCTGTTCGCCTGGTTCACCTTCCGTCCCGATGGCGGGCAAGCCTGGGTGATCGGCGTCGGCCCGATCCTGGGTGATCGCGCGGTGATCGATGCGGTGCTGCCCGAAGGCGGCTTCTTCATTCCGAATTTCGATCCAAACGATGTCACCAATGTGCCCTGGGGCCGCGTCACGATCTCGTTCAGTGATTGCAACAACGGTCGTATCGATTATCAGACCGATGGCGCCTTCGGCACCGGCTCGATGCGTCTGCAACGTCTGACCACCGTGGCCGGCACCAGCTGCAGCAACTGAGTCAATCCCTTCTCCCGGCATTTTCGGGAGGGGGACCAAGAAGCCTTGCTCCCACACCGGCCGCGGACACGCACGCAGACGCGCAGCTTGACCCCTTCTCCCGCTTGCGGGAGAAGGTGCCGAAGGCGGATGAGGGAAGCATTCGACACTGCCGACGACTCTCTTCGCCGCGCCGCTGCTCGCGAACAGCGGCGCAACCAGGGCTGGCACTTCGAAGGTTTTCCCTCATCCGGGGCCCTACGGGCCTGTCTCCCGCAAGCGGGAGAAGGGGTCAATCCGTGCGCCCGCTTGCGGCAGAGTGTATGTCTGCGGCACTCCAGCTGACACGTTACGCAACGGCCGGCACCCTGTTCAAACGATTCGGACTACTGTACATTTGTGCAGTATGAGCATCCTACTGACCGATCGCCAGCAAGCCATCCTCGATTTCATCGCCAGCTGTCTGCGTGAGGGCTCGGCCCCCACCCGCGGCGATATTGCCGAACACTTCGGTTTTGCCTCACGATCGGCGGCAGAGCAGCATCTGCGCGCGCTCGCCAGCAAGGGCATGATCGAGCTCCAGGCCGGCGCATCGCGCGGCATCCGTCTGACCAGGCCGACCCGGGAACAGGGGTACTCCGCTCTGTTCCCGGGTTCGGTTTTACTGCCCCTGATCGGGCGTGTCGCTGCCGGTCATCCCATCCTCGCCAGCGAACATATCGAGCGCCAGGTGCAGATCGATCCTGGTCTGTTTCATCCACGCGCCGATTATCTGCTGCGCGTCCATGGCGAAAGCATGCGCGGCATCGGCATTCTCGATGGCGACTGGCTGGCCGTGCATCGCCAGCTGATCGCCGAGAACGGCCAAGTCGTGGTCGCACGCATCGATGACGAGGTCACCGTCAAACGCTTCCAGCGTCGCGCCGACCGCATCCTGCTGCTGCCCGAGAACCCCGACTTCCAGCCAATCGAAGTGGACCCGCAACGCGAGTTCAGCATCGAAGGTCTGGCGGTCGGCGTGGTGCGCCAAGGCTTCACGGCATGATGAGCGGAATTCCGAACACATGCGCCCCGTTCCTGCCATTGAGGCCATCCTGTCGACTCCCGCACTCTGGCGCGGTCGCCACGGCGGTGCTGAAGGACGCCGCGTACTCAGCAGTGGCTGGCCTGAACTCGATGCCCTGCTTCCGGCCTCCGGCTGGCCACTGGGCAGCCTGATCGAGATTGGTATTGCCGCACCGGGTTGCGGCGAATGCGCCCTGTTTTTCCCGCTCTGGACGCAGCCCCCCGCAACGATTGATCCGCGCCCGCGCGCCAAGCCGGGCAGCAAGGTGCGCACCGGCAAGCCGCGCCGGCAAGCACTGGCCGCACCGGCGCCGACCGAGAATCTGATCACCCTGATCGATCCACCGTTTCTGCCTTATGCGCCGGGTTGGCGGCAGCGCGATATTTCTTTGTCACGACTCTGGTGGATCAGCACCGGCAGCGAACGTCAGCGCCTGTGGGCGGCCGAACAGAGTCTGCGTTCCGGCGTCTGCTCGGCGGTATTGCTATGGCCGCAGCAGATCCAGCCCAATGCCCTGCGCAGGCTGCAACTGGCCGCGGAATCGAGCAATGCGCTGGGTCTCTGCTTTCGTCCCGAACAGGAACTGGCACAGCCTTCGCATGCGCCGATCCGTCTGCATCTGCGTGCCAGCGCCGCCAGCTGGAACATCGAGTTGATCAAATGCCGCGGCCGTACCGGTGGCGCAAAACTGGTCATTCCACGTGAACCGGCTGCGCCAAAACCGGCGATCGCTGCGCCACCGCCAGAGCTTCCACTGCAATGGAGCCTCTGAACCATGCTCTGGCTGGCCCTGCATCTGCCGCGGATCGCGCTTGATCTGATCGCGCACGGCAGCAGCGACAACGACGCCGCCATCGCCATCGTCGAAGGCCCGCCACAGCGGCGCAGTGTGCACGCGGTCAATGCCCAGGCCAGTCAGGCTGGCGTCCGTGTCGGACAGAAACTGAGTGCAGCGCAGGCGATCTGCCCGGATCTGCAATGCCGATTGCGCCGACCCGAGCACGAACAGGAGGCCCTGCATCAACTCGCCGCCTGTCTGTATCGCGTCAGTGCCGAAGTCAGCGTGCACGCACCGCAGGGTGTGCTGATCGAGGCCGCCGCCAGCCGCAAATTGTTCGGCGGCGGTGTCGGCGTCGTCGAAGCCGTGCGCGAGATCCTGAGCGAGCTTGCACTCAGCGCGCAGATCGGCATCGCGCCAACACCGGCCGGTGCCGAACTCGCGGCGCGCCTGGGTGATGGCAGCCATGCGCTGTCGCGCCACGCCCTGCTGCGGCTGATCGACAGTGCACCGCTGGCTTTATCCGGACTTTCCGAAGCGAGTTGCACGCTGCTCTCCGGCAGTGGCCTGCGCCTTCTTGGCGAAGTGACCCGACTGCCGCGCGATGCCCTCGCCCGCCGGATCGGTCGCGAAGACATGAACCACCTCGATCGACTGGTCGGTGCCTGCGCCGATCGCCGTGTGCTGTACCAGCCACCGCGCAGCTTTGCGCGCCGGATGGAAATGCCGACCGCGATCAGCAATACCCAGAGCCTGCTGTTTCCGCTCAAGCGCATGCTCGGTGATCTCGCGCTGTTCCTGCTCGCGCAGGATGCCGGCATCCAGCGCTTCCAGTTGCAGTTCGTACACGAGAAGCATGCGCCGAGCCTGCTCGATATCGGCCTGCTGCATATCGAGCGCAGTGCCGAGGTGCTGTTCGAACTGATGCAGGAACGGCTCGATCGCTTCGCCCTGCCGGCGCCGACTATCGAGCTCTGTCTGCGCGCCGATCAACTGCTCGCCTATGCGCCGGCGCAGGCCGATCTGCTCAGCCAGCGCAACGACAATCGCGACACGGCAGATCGTCTGCTCGAACGTCTACGCGCACGACTCGGTGATGAAGCCATCTGCGGCATCGAAGTGCATGCCGAACATCGACCCGAGCTAGCCTCGCGGCCCTGCGCCCTGCACGCCCATGTTCGCGAACCGTTGGCCAGCTACTCCGCCGCGCCGGCATCGGCCGCCATAGCAACCCTTTGCGCAGCACGACCCAATTGGTTGCTGGCAACGCCCCGGCCGATCGACGACCAGCAGCTGCGCATGCTCAGCGGACCCGAGCGCATCGAGAGCGGTTGGTGGGATGGCGCCGACTGCCGTCGTGATTACTACATCGCCGAAGATGGTCACGGTCGCCGCGTCTGGGTCTTCCACACCCTGGGACAACAGGCGACCTGGTATCTGCATGGCGTGTTCGGATGAATCCGCCATCACGCCTCATCGCGCAGGCGGCCACCACGACCGATTCACCTGCCGAATACGCCGAACTGCATTGCCTGAGCAATTTCAGTTTTCAGCGCAGCGCCTCAACCGCACAGGAATTGGTCGAGCGCGCGCAGGCACTCGGTTATCAGGCCTTGGCGATCACCGATGAGTGCTCGATGGCCGGCATCGTGCGCGCGTGGCAGGCGGCAAAAACCTGCAGCTTCAATCTGATCATCGGCACCGAACTGATGCTCGACGAAGGCATCAAGCTGGTCCTGCTCGCCGCTGATCACGACGGCTATACCGAACTCTGCCAACTGATCACCAACGCGCGCCGACGCTCGGCCAAGGGCGAGTACAGCGTGCAGCTCGACGATGTACTGCAACTCGGCAGCGGCGTGCTCTGCCTGTGGATCGGCTGTAGTAGCGCGCTGGATCCACTGAGCCAGCTGATGCGCCTGAAAGCCCGCTTCGCTGATCGACTGTGGATCGCCGTCGAACTGCACCGCAATGGCCGCGACCGCGAACAGTTGCAGCGCCTGCGCCAACTCGGCAAGGACAGTGGCCTCGCCCTCGTCGCCAGCGGCGACGTGCAGATGCATCTGCGTCGACGCCGCGCCCTGCACGATGTACTGACCGCCATCCGCTGCGGTTGCACGGTCGCCGACGCTGGCCTGGCGCTGATGCCAAGCGGTGAGCACTGCCTGCGTTCACGCACTGAACTGTCCAGCCTGTACCCGCACGAATTATTGGCCGAGAGCATCCGCATCGCAGCGCGCTGCAGTTTTCGCCTGGAACAACTGCGCTATCAATATCCGCGCGAACTGGTGCCAGCCGGCATCGATGCCAGCACGCATCTGCGCGCGCTCACATGCTCCGGTGCCCGGACACGCTGGCCGCGCGGCACACCGGCAGCGGCCGCCGAACAGATCGAACGCGAGCTCGCCCTGATCGCCGAGCTTGGCTACGAGAGCTATTTTTTGACCGTGCACGACATCGTGCGCTACGCACGCAGTCAGCACATTCTCTGCCAGGGTCGTGGCTCGGCCGCCAACTCGGCGGTGTGTTTCGCGCTCGGCATCACCGAGGTCAATCCGGAAACCGGCAACCTGCTGTTCGAACGTTTCATCTCGCGCGAGCGCAACGAACCACCCGATATCGATGTCGATTTCGAACACGAACGCCGCGAGGAAGTGATCCAGTACATCTACGCGCGCTATGGTCGTGAGCGCGCCGCACTGACCGCCACCGTCATCAGTTTCCGCGGCCGATCCTCGGTGCGCGATGTCGGCAAGGCACTCGGCCTGTCGCTCGATCAGGTCGATGCGATATCCGGATCGCTCAGCGGCTGGGGCGGCATCGGCGATATCGACGCGCGCTTGGTCGAACAGGGCTTCGATCCCGAGGCACCGCAGATCCGTCGCCTGCTCGCCCTGGTGCGCGAACTGCAGGGATTCCCCCGCCATCTGTCGCAGCATGTCGGCGGCTTCGTGGTGTCGGAGCACGCATTGTCCACCCTGGTGCCGGTCGAGAACGCCGCGATGCCCGATCGCACCATCATCCAGTGGGACAAAGATGATCTCGATGCGCTCGGCCTGCTCAAGGTCGATGTACTCGCGCTCGGCATGCTCAGCTGCATCCGGCGCTGTTTCGATCTGATCGACCAGTTGCGCGGCCATCGCTGGCAACTCGCCACCGTGCCCAGCGAAGATCCGGCCACTTACGCGATGATCCGCCAGGCCGATACCGTCGGCGTGTTCCAGATCGAATCGCGCGCGCAGATGTCGATGCTGCCGCGCCTGCGTCCGCGCACCTTCTACGATCTGGTGATCCAGGTCGCCATCGTCCGGCCCGGTCCGATCCAGGGCAAGATGGTGCATCCCTATCTGCGTCGACGCAGCGGCGAAGAACCGGTGAACTATCCGAGCCCTGCACTGCAGGCCGTGCTCGAGCGCACGCTCGGCATTCCGATCTTCCAGGAACAGGTGATGAAGCTGGTCATCGTCGCCGCCGATTTCACCCCCGGCGAAGCCGATCATCTGCGCCGCTCGATGGCTGCCTGGAAACGTCACGGCGGACTCGAACATCTGCAGACGCGCATCTATGCCGGCATGCAGAAGAACGGTTACAGCGCGGAATTTTCCGAACAGATTTTCGAGCAGATGAAAGGCTTTGCCAGCTATGGATTCCCCGAATCGCATGCCGCGAGTTTTGCCCTGCTCGCCTATGCCTCCAGCTGGCTGAAATGCCATGAGCCCGCCGCCTTCGCCTGCGCCCTGTTCAATGCGCAGCCGCTGGGCTTCTACAGCAATGGCCAGATCATGCAGGATGTGCGCCGTCATGGCGTCGAAGTGCTGCCCCCGGATGTGCGCTACAGCGACTGGGAATCCACGCTTGAACCCACACCCGGCACACGCCCCAATCACACCGCCGCAGGCGCCGCCTATCCACCGCTGACCGATTCATTCGAGCCCGATACCCGTGTCGTGCGCGCGCAACCCTGCATACGCCTGGGCCTGCGCGAAATCCGCGGCATGCGTTCGGCCGCCGCCGAGCGCCTCGTCGCCGCGCGCGCGCAGCGTCCCTTCAGCAATGTGCAGGAACTCGCCGAACGCGCCGATCTCGATCGCTTCGATCTCGACCGCCTCGCCGAAGGCGGCAGCCTGCGCGCACTCAGCGGACACCGTCATCGCGCGCGCTGGCAGGTCAATGGCGTCGAGCGCATGCCGGAAATTCTGCAAGGCAGCCAGATCGACGAATCCAGCGTGCAACTGCCACCGCCCGATGCCGCCGCCGATGTGCAATACGACTACGCTGCACTCGGCTATACCCTCGGCGCGCATCCACTCAAATTGCTGCGCGCCCGTCTGCGTGGCCAACGCGCACTCTCCGGCAGCGATGTGCTGGCGCGCCCCAATGGCAGTCGCGTGCGTGCCGCCGGCCTGGTCACCATGCGACAACGCCCCGGCACCGCATCAGGCGTCACCTTCGTCACCCTCGAAGACGAAACCGGCTGCCTCAACGTGATCGTCTGGACCCATGTCTTCGAACGCCAGCGCCGCGAACTTCTGGATTCACGCCTACTCGCCATCGATGGCGAAGTACAGAAAGCCGAAGGCGTCACCCACCTGATCGCCCACCACCTCCACAACTGGAACAACCTCCTCGCCCAACTCGACACCCGCTCCCGCGATTTTCGCTGAGCGCGTTCCGCTGCTGTGTCTTGCTTTTGTCCCCGAGGGGATTGCATAGACCGTGGCTTGCCGCGCTGCCGTTGCCTTTGACGTTGTCCCCGAGGGGATTGACCAGCTCCGCTGTTGAGAGCCATAGAGCGTGGCTTGCCGCGATGCCGTTGCCGTTGCCGTTGTCCCAAAGGGGATTGCATAGAGCGTGGCTTGCCGCGCTGCTCTGGCTCTCGCCCTCGATTTTGTAGAGCGTGGCTTGCCGCGCTGCTCTGGCTTTTGATTCTGCAATGCGCGCCTTGCCTCGCTGCCTTGATATTTCGCCAACGACAAAAACAAATCAACCGCAGCGCGGCAAGCCACGCTCTTGTACGCTGGCTTTGCTGTTGGTTTTTGGCTT
>JAYSZM010000053.1:0-1843 GCA_043738015.1 Lysobacterales bacterium | reverse complement strand
CATGATTGAACAGATGCAGCAGACTGGCGGTCAGTCCGGTCGGCGTAGCGAGCGCCGCGCCGAGCACGATGTAACCCACCTGGGCGACGCTCGAGTAGGCGAGAATGCCTTTGACATTGCGTTGCTGCATCGCTGCCAACGAGGCCGACAGCATGGCCGCGGCGGCGAGCGCGAGCAGGACTTCATTGAGCGCGAGCCGACCGAACGCGAAGTCGACACCGAAGATGTCGAACACGAAGCGCAACATCAGATAGACCGCTACTTTGGTGGCCGTGGCCGGCAATAGCGCACTGATCGCCGAGGGTGCGAAGCGATAGGCATTGGGCAGCCAGAGATGCAGCGGGAACAGCGCCATCTTGATGCCGAGGCCGACCATCACCAGGGTGACCGCGGTATGCGCGGTGCGGGTATCGGCGACCGCTGGCAGGCGCGCCGCGAGATCCTGCATGTTCAGCGTGCCGGTCAGCGCATACAGCAGTCCGATGCCGATCAGATAGAAGGTCGCACCGATGCTGCCGAGGATCAGATAGCGATAGGCTGCGAGCAGGGCGCGTCGATCGCGACCCAGTGCAATCAACGCATAGGTCGCCAGCGAGGATATTTCCAGAAAGACAAACACATTGAAGGCATCACCGGTCGCGACAATGCCCAGCAATCCGGCAATCAACAGCAGCATCAGCGCGTAGAAACCGGGTTGACGATCAGCAGCGATCTCGTCTTCCACGCTGCGGCCAGCGAACGGCAATACACAGGCGGCGAGCGCCGCGACCAGGATCAGGACCAGTGCGTTGAGGCCATCGAGCCGATACTCGATGCCAATCGGTGCCGGCCAGCCGCCGATCGCATAGCTGATCACGCCCTCGGCATGGACCCGGATCAGCAGGCTCGCTGCAATCAAGAGCACCAGCCAGCTGACCAGGGTCGCCAGCATCCACGCCAGCCGACCGCGCGGCAGCATGCTGCAGATCGGCGCTGCCAGCAGCGGCAGGATCACCAGCAGGATCGGCAAATGCTCGCGCATCAGTGGCGCTCATCCTGATCGTCGAAATCATCGCGCGGTTCGAGATCCTCCACTTCATCGGCGAGTGCGGCGAGTTCGACCTCGTCGATACTGCCGTAGCGTTCGCGGATACGCACAACCAGGGCAAGGCCGAGCGCGGTGGTGGCGACACCGACGACGATCGCGGTGAGAATCAATACATGCGGCAGCGGATTGGAATAGCGCTCGGCGCCCTCGGTCAGAATCGGCACCTGCGCGTCGCGGACAAATCCGAAACTGATGTAGAAGAAGAACACCGCGGTCTGGAACAGCGTGATCCCGATCAGCTTGCGCATCAGATCACTCTGCGCAACCGCCATGTACAGGCCGGTCATCATCACCATGATGACCACCCAGTAGTTGACATGCCCGAGCCAGTTCATGCGTCGTGCCCGCGCTGTTGAAAGGTGTAGGCCAGCAGGATCATCACCGATGCCACGGTGAGGCCGACGCCGGCCTCGACCAGCAGGATGCCCAGATGCTGTCCGGCGACCGGGTTGCTGGCGAGCACGTCATAGTCGAGATAGTTGCCGCCGGCCAGCAGTGCCACGACACCGACGCCGCCATAGACAAGCACACCGAGGGCGGCGCAGATTTTCAGCACCGAAGTGGGTAGCGCGCGCTCAGTCGGCGCGTGACCAAACACCAGCAGATGCAGGATGACGCCGGCGGCGAAGATCACTCCGGCCTGAAAGCCGCCGCCTGGCCCAAAATCACCATGGAACTGCACGTAGAACGCGAACAGCAGAACCAGCGGAATCAGGAATTTCGCGACGATGCTGAGGATGAGGTGTGATTTCATTT
>JAYSZM010000052.1:0-4215 GCA_043738015.1 Lysobacterales bacterium | reverse complement strand
TCGAAGACTGGAAGTAGTAGAAAAGGAACCTGCGCTCAGCTGCAGTCGGGCGAATCACGAACAGTTCTGAGCTACCGAATCCTTTGCCTGCTACAAGGTTGTCAGCGATCGCTATGTTGCCGTTCTCAAAGCACGGCGTGACCTTCGCCAGGACAATATCGCCATCCTCGAAGGTGGTGTAGGAGGAGCCGTACTTTGCGAACTTGTCCGTGTTCGGGATGAAGTAACCGTTCTTCACTCTATCCATTGGCAGAAAGGTGAGCTCGTCATCCTCATTAAGTCCATCGAAACTAATCGCCGGATTCAACTCGCACACATAACGTAGCGGAATGGTCTCCCATCCCTGAGGGCGTGGGTCGGTGTTGCTCACTCCGTCACCTGCCGCAACAACTCCAGAATGCGCTGCTCCACGCCGGCCAATTCCTCATCGATCTCGTGCAGCGGGCGAGGCGTCTGATACTGAAAGAACACGCGGTTGAAGTTGATCTCGTAGCCCACCTTGCCGATGCCGCCGTCCTGTTCGTCCAGCGTTTCGCGGTCGATCCAGGCATCGGCAACGTAAGGACGCACCTCGCGCAGCACGTAACTAACGATGTCCTCTTTCAACGGGATGTTCTCGGCATCCTTCAGCGCCGGGTCGGATTCGTACTCGATGTGCTTGCCCTTGCCTTCGGCAACCAGGCCCAATAGGGCGCAAAGCTCATCCTTGCTAAGGTCGACGGGCAGAGTCTGAGCGGGAAACAGAGCGGTGCGGTCCAACGGTTCGATCTTGTGGTGATTGGCAATGACGGGCGCAGCCTCGGGGTCTACGGTGGTAAAGCACTCTCGGAAGATCTTCTTCTGTGCTGTGCCCTTGGCGCCCTTGGCCCAGCCCTCGAGGTCATCTGGCAGGGTCTTGAAGGCTTGCTGCACCTCATCCCAGACGTGGTTCCAGTCCAGTTGCGGTCCTGGACCCAGCTGATCTTGCACAGTCTGCAGCGCATCAAACAGCTCGGGGCAAGTGTTGAGGAAGCGCTCGCGCGCCTCATCGGTAATCTCAAAACGCAAACGCAGTGGGCGCAGCACGGTGATGCGGCGATAGCCGAAGTCGGAGTTGTCGAAGACGCGGCTCGTCTTGCTGTTCTCCAGAACACCGTGCTCGCGGGTGACTGCGTCGAGCGCGGCTTGATCGAGGTAGCGGCGTTTGTCCCCCAGGCTGCGCTTCATCGGCGTGTAGCGCTCGCGGGCGTCGATGAGCTGGATCTTGCCTTTGCGGTGCGCCGACTTGCGGTTGGTGACCACCCAGATGAAGGTGCCGATGCCAGTGTTGTAGAACATTTGCTCGGGCAGGGCGACGATGGCTTCGAGCTGGTCGCGTTCGATAATCCAGCGACGGATCTCGCTCTCGCCGCTGCCGGCACCGCCGGTGAACAGCGGCGAACCGTTGAATACGATGGCAGTGCGCGAGCCTGGTTTGTCACGGTCGCCGGCTTTGTAGTCCTGAAACTTGCTCATCATGTAGAGCAGGAACAGCAGGGCACCGTCGTTGATGCGCGGCAGCTTGCCGCTGTAGCCACGGAAGTCGGGCCAGCGGTCGATGATCTTTTTCTCCGACTTCCAGTCCACGCCGAAGGGCGGATTGGCCAGAAGGTAGTCGAAACGCTGATCCGGAAACGGGTCGTCGGTTAGGGTGTTGCCCAGCACAACCTGGCCGTCCTTGTGGCCCTTGATCAAGAGGTCGGAGGCGGCCACGGCGTAGGAACGCGGGTTGTAGTCTTGACCGAAGACCTTGACCGTGGCCTGTTCGTTGTGGGCGCGAATCCAGTTCTGCGCCTCGGCCAACATGCCGCCGGTGCCGCAGGCGGGATCGCAGATGGTGACGATGACGCCTGCCTGTGTAAGTACGTTGGTGTCGGGCTCCAGCAGCAGGTTAACCATCAGCTGGATCACCTCGCGAGGAGTGAAGTGATCGCCGGCCGTTTCGTTGGCGGCTTCATTGAAGCGCCGGATCAGATCTTCGAACACCAAGCCCATGGTGATGTTGTCGACCTTGCGCGGGTGCAGGTCGATTTCGGCAAACTGGGCGATCACCTGGTAGAGGCGGTTGGATTCTTCGAGCTTCTCGATCTCTTTCTCGAATTCGAAGCGCTCGAAGATCTTGCGGATGTTCTCGGAGAACCCGTTGATGTAGTCGGCCAAGTGGCGGCCAACGTTGTCGGGATCGCCCTTGAGTTTCTGGAAGTCGAGTTGACTGTGGTTGTGGAAGCCGAGCGGCGTGCCTTCCTCGTCCTTCGCCAGGTTATTGAGAATGGCGTCGATGTTGGCGATGCCCTTGCTGCTCAGTTCGGCATGGCGCTTGAGGACGGTGTCCTTGCTGGACGCGAGAACAGCATCAAAGCGACGCAGCACAGTAAGTGGCAACATCACCCGCTCATATTGCGGTGGACGGTAGGGGCCGCGAAGCAGGTCAGCTACGGACCAGATGAAATTGGCGAGTTGTTGGAAGTTTGTGCTCATGGGCGAATCCTAACCGGCGTTGCCGTGCCGGTGGCGAACTCTTGCCAGAAATTGTCCGAATGGGAACCTCCTGGGCGCGATTCGACTTCCATCTGAACCGGGCTCTCAAACGACGATTGTTCGCTGTCAAGGCGCGCGGCCAGCGTATGGCTGTCTCATTGTGGCCAATTCCATAAAAGCCATGCAGCCGACCCACGCTGCCGCGACCCCGTCAGGCCTTCGCCTTCGGCTTGAACGGCGTCCTGTCTGCATCGGCGCGCAGCGCGTCAAGATAATCGGCCCACTGCTGCATCATCGCCTTTCGTGCCGACAGATGCGCAGTGCGGTTGTAAGCGCGCCCATTGGGATCCCGCACCGCATGTGCAAGCTGGTGCTCGATGTAGTCGGGCCGGACGTGCAGCACTTCGTCGAGGATGGTGCGCGCCATCGCGCGGAATCCATGGCCGCTCATTTCGTCTTTGGCGTAGCCCATGCGGCGCAGGGCGGATAGCACGGCATTGTTGCTCATGGGGCGCTGCCTAGTGCGTGCGCTGGGGAATACGTAGCGGGATTGGCTGGTGAGGGCGTGCAGTTCGCGCAGGATGGCGACTGCCTGGCTGGCGAGTGGGACGAGGTGCGGCTCGCGCATTTTCATGCGTTCGGCGGGGATGTTCCATAGTCCGGCGCCCAGGTCGAATTCGGCCCATTCGGCTTGACGCAGTTCGCCGGGGCGGACGAAGAGGAGTGGGGCGAGCTGGAGTGCGCAGCGGGTGACGAGGGAGCCGTGGTAGGCGTCGATTGAGCGGAGCAGGCCGCCGATGGCGGATGGGTCGGTGATGGCTGAGTGGTGTGTCGGTTTTACAGGCGTAAGTGCGCCGCGAAGGTCGGCTGCGGGGTCGCGTGACGCGCGGCCGGTGGCGACGGCGTAGCGGAAGATCTGGCTGCAGTTCTGCAGGATGCGGTGAGCGGATTCGACGGCACCGCGGGCTTCGACGCGGCGCAGGCAGTTGAGGATGTCGGGTGCGGTGAGTTCGGCGATGGCGCGCGCGCCGATCCAGGGGAAGAGATCGTTCTCCAGACGCAATACGATCTTGCTGGTATGCGTTGGCACCCAGGTGCCGGATTGTTTGGTCACCCATTCGCGTGCGATCACTTCGAAGCTGTTGGCGCCGCGTTCGACGCCGGCGGCTTTCTCTGCTTTGCGTTGTTGGCCGGGGTCGACACCGTTTGCCAATAGCTTGCGCGCGGTGCTGCACTTTTCGCGCGCGTCTTTGAGGCCGGTGTCGGGGTAAGTGCCGAGCGACAGCAGCTTCTCTTTGCCCGTGTGCCGATACTTGAAGCGCCACCAGCGCGCGCCGTTCGGTTGCAGTAGGAGGTACAGGCCGGAGCCATCGGAAAGCTTGCGCGGTTTCTCGCTGGGCCTCGCGTTGCGGATCGCCTTGTCGGTGAGAGGCATTTGGGGGTAACACCTTGCCGGGGTAGGGTGGTTACCCCTAAAGCTACCCCCACTTACCCCCGGATGGCAATGCACCGAATCGCACAGTATAGGACACAAAAAAGGCCGGAACCTTTGATTTATCTCAGGATTCCGGCCTTGTTTGGACTTGCTTGGATCATCAATTGGTGGAGGCGGCGGGAATCGAACCCGCGTCCGAAAGCTCTACGTCCCAGGTACTACATGCTTATCGTCTCTTTGTTCTCGTAGCGGGGATGCCGAGACGCGCGCTTACCCTGCCACCA
>JAYSZM010000051.1:0-1857 GCA_043738015.1 Lysobacterales bacterium | reverse complement strand
GCGAGATTGTCGCCAATACGGATTCCCTCGGCCATGCCGCGCAGGTCGGCAACTGAAACATGGATGCCGCCGCCATTCGAGCCGGGACCGAGCGCATGATTTTGCTCGATCCGGGTGTTCGGCCCCAGTTCCAAGCGCGCCGGCGCCGGCGCACCGGCGGGCGTGTTGATGCCGATCCCGCCGCCGCCATTGGCCGCCGTGTTGGCAATCAACTCAACCGCATCCAGGCGCAGCAAGCCCGTGCCGGAGAAACGGATGCCCCCACCGGGCGGCTCTGCGGGGCCGGCGTCGCCGTCACGCAAGGTCAGCCGTTCCAGAAAAACATTGCCGATGGTTTGCACCGTCAGCACCGCCCGCGCTGCGCCGCCACTGCCGCTGAGTACGGTATTGCCAGAGCGCGCGGACAGACTGCAGTCGGTCCAGCCACCACTCAGGATCAGGTTGCCGTTGAGCGTCTCCAGCGCCTGCGCTGTGTAACTGGCGTTGCGCGCGATCGCCACAGTATCGATGCCTGGATTCAGTTCGGCGGCACTGATCGCCATCTGCACCGTGCCGCCGGTGCTGGTGTTGAATTGGCAGTTGGAACCGGCACCGACCGTGAACACCGCCGCCTGGGCAGCAAGACCAGCCCCACCGAGCAGCACGGGCACGATGAAACGCAGCGTCCTCCCCACGATCTCGCTGAGGTCGGACAATCGACAATAATCCACGACACGCTCCCTGATTCCGGCGACGACCGGATCCGAGCCAGTTCAGGCGCGAAAGGAAGCAAAACTGCGACACCGCCACGCGCGGCGCGTTCAGGTCAGCCGATCAGCTCGCAAGCTTGGGATAGCGCTGTTTGGTCTCGGCCAAGGCACGCACCAGCAGTTGTTCCAATACGGCCAGATCGATATCCGCGAGTCGATTGACATAGAGGCAGGCCTTGCCGATTTTGTGCTTGCCAAGTTTGGCCAGCAGCGGCGTCGCGCCATCGTACCCGGACAGCATGTAGATGCTGATCGGTCCCTTGCGTGGCGAGAAGCCGACGATGCAGCTATCGCCTTCGTGACCGCTCGCATAACGGTAGTGATATTCGTCAAATCCGACGATGCTGCCGCCCCACAGCTTCGGCTTGCAAGCGCTGACCCGGCCCATCAACTTGGCGAGTTCCTTGCAGTCCTTGCGGCGGGTGTCATCTTCGATGGCATTGAGGTAGGCGGTCACGCTCAATGCCGTGGGCTTGGTCTTGGCTTCGTACATGGCAACCTCGCAGCGGCAGGGTAGGACCGGGGCGGATCGGACAGCGTGCTCAGGCGAGGACAGCTTGATGCGCTGTCGTCCATGCTGCAAGTTGGCGCAGGATTCAGTCGCTCGAAGCGGGTGCCTGTCCAACCCATAGCCGATTGCCATCGGGATCGTTGAAGCGGAATTCGGTCATGCCATAGAAGCTGGCATCGAGATCGGGAACGATCACCCCGCTCTGCCGCAACTGGGCATGGTAGGCGACAACATCGTCTGGATAAAGATACAGCACACCGATCCGCGGAATGCCGGCATGCAGGTTGATCGACTCGTCCAACATCAGCCGGCAATCGCCGAACGCCAGCATCGCCCAGCGCCAGTCATCGCGACGCTGCTCAATACTGAAACCGAGCTTCTGATAGAACGCGACACTCGCCGGCATGCTCGATACCGGGAGCATCGGGATGATGCGGGTCATCTTCATCGAATCGAATCCTCTGTCCTCGTCAGCAGCTGCAACGCGCCATGTTCAGACTAGTGTGGTGTTGCGCACTTGTCGGCACAAATAAAATCGATGGATTCGGCCATGTGGCGAGGCGCGTATCGCCGCCAAGGCTGGTGGCCTTGGCAAGA
>JAYSZM010000050.1:0-57273 GCA_043738015.1 Lysobacterales bacterium | reverse complement strand
TGCCAAGGCCACCAGCCTTGGCGGCGATACGCGCCTCGCCACAGGGCCGAATCCATCGATTTTATTTGTGCCGACAAGTGCGCAACACCACACTAGCCCTCTCCCGCAAAGCGGGAGAGGGGACCAAAGCACTCGGCGGGGCGGGAGAGGGGCCCGGGCCCGGGCGAGGAAATCAGGGCTGGGCAGCGAGGAAGCGTTTGCGCTCGGTCTCGATTTCGCGGCGCATGCTCATGATGCGGCGCGCGTAGTCGGAGAGGGCGATCTCTTCGGGGGTGTCGGCAACGAAGGCCGGCACGGCGATCGGCTGACGGGCATCATCGACGGCGACAAAGACCATCAGGCAGTGCGTCGTGCGTTCCGATTGCTCCGCCGTGGTATCCCGCGCCGACACATTGACGGCGACGTGCATGCTGGTGGTTCCGGTGTGGACGATCTCGGCGTGCACCTCGACCAGCTGGCCGATATGGATCGGTCGCTCGAACTGGATACCGCCGACATACACGGTCACGCAATAGCGTCCTGCCCAGCCGGCGGCGCAGGCGTAGCCGGCCTGATCGATCCATTTCATCACCGCGCCGCCGTGTACCTTGCCGCCGAAGTTGACGTCGGTGGGTTCGGCGAGAAAGCGGAAGGTGATCTCGCGTTGAATGCCAGCCATCGAGTAGTTCCTCCAGAGTGCCAAGGCGGACTTGCCGCCAGCTATTCCGGAGATTACCGTCTGCGCTGCGGATTGCGCGAACGGGAGATGTCATGGAACAGCGGGTATCCGGCTCATGCCTCTGTGGTGCGCTGAAGTTTTCAATTGGTTTGCCCAGTCTCTGGTGCGCGCATTGCCACTGCAGCCAGTGTCAGCGCGCGCACGGCAGCGCCTTCGTGACCTGGGTCGGCGTACCCGAGTCGGCGTTTCAACGGGTCGACGATGCCTCCCTGGTCTGGTTCAGATCGTCAGTTGGCGCCGAACGCGGCTTCTGCCGGGACTGCGGATCGAGCCTGTTCTTCCGTTCTGATCGTTGGCCGGGGGAGATCCACGTCACCCTGGCCAATCTGCACACGGCCATCGACCGCAGTCCGCAGGTGCATGTGTTTTATGACAGCCACGTCTCTTGGGTCCAGCTCGGCGATGAGCTGCCCCGTCGGGCGGCCGTGACAACATGAGCAACGCGCCACAGCGCACGCGACGGCATTGCCGGTCATAATCGACGCTTCCACGGGCAGCAGTCGAAGTCGAGCGCATGGGTGCATTTGCCTATCAGGCACTGGATGCAGAGGGGCGTACCCAGACCGGGGTGGTGCAAGCCGATACCGTTCGGGCAGCGCGCGGCCTGCTGCGCGACAAGGGGCTCAGTCCGCTTTCGGTCTCTCCCGCTGGCGAACTGGCGAGTTCGGGTCGAATGGCAGGTCTCGGCAGCCGCGGGCTGTCGTCGACGCATCTGGTCGTGCTGACGCAGCAACTGGCTGTGCTGATCCGTGCCGGACTGCCGATCGACGAAGCCCTTGCCGCGTTGGCCGATGAGGCCAGCGATCAGCGTCTGCGCGCCATCGTTGCCGCCCTGCGTTCGCGGGTGATGGAGGGCAGCACACTGGCGGCGAGCATGGCCGAGTTCCCGGACAGTTTTCCCGAGATCGTCTGTGCCACGGTCCAGGCCGGCGAGCAGAGCGGCGCGCTCGACGAGGCGCTCGAACGTCTGGCAGATTATGCCGAGACCCGCGACAGTCTCAATCGTGAACTGATCTCGGCCTTCGCCTATCCGGTGCTGTTGCTGCTGGTGGCATTTGCTGTAGTCGCCGGTCTGATGAGCAGCGTGGTGCCGCGGGTGGTCGATGTCTTCAGCAATCTGGGTGGTCAGTTGCCTTGGCTGACCCGCGTCCTGATTGCGATCAGCGGGTTTCTCGCGCAGTTCGGCTGGTTGCTGGTCATCCTGATCATCGCCGCGATTGTGCTTTGGCGACTGCTGATGCGGCGAGCGGAGCTACGTCATCGCGTCGATGCGTTCTGGCTGCGCCTGCCGCTGATCGGACGCGTGCTGCGCGCCTCCGAAACGGCACGAGTGACCCGCACGCTCGCGGTGCTCACCGGCGCCGGTGTGCCGGTGCTGGAAGCACTCCGGCTTGCCGCGCAGACGCTGCGCCGATTGCCCCTGCAGCAGGCAATGCGACGGGCCGCGCAGCGTGTCCGTGAGGGCACGGCGATTGCGCGCGCACTGGGTGAATCGCAGGCGTTTCCACCGGTGGCGCTGCGCCTGATTGCCAGCGGTGAGCGCAGCGGCCGGCTCGCCGAGATGTTCGACGCTGCGGCCGTTCAGCAGGCGCGCGAAGTGAAAACCGCGCTCGATCTGCTGCGCGCGGTACTGGCGCCCTTGGTGATCCTGTTCGTCGGCGCGCTCGTGCTGGCGATCGTGCTGGCCATCCTGCTGCCAATTTTCGAGATCAACACCTTGATCGGCGCGCCATGATCCAGTTCGACAAGGTCAGCAAGCGCTACCCGAACGGACACGAGGGGCTCAGTCAGCTGAGTTTCGAGGTGGCGCGCGGCGAGATGGTTTTCGTCACCGGTCACAGTGGTGCCGGCAAGACCACCCTGATCAAGTTGCTGGCCGTGCTCGAATCACCCACGCGCGGCGAACTGCGGGTCGCGGGTACCGCGCTGGCGCGTGCTGGTAGCCGAACCATCGCGCGTCATCGCCAGCGACTGGGCGTGGTGTTCCAGGACTATCGACTGCTGCGCGATCGTTCGGTATTCGACAACGTCGCCTTGCCGCTGACCATTGGCGGCCACGCTCGCGAGGAGATCGGGCGTAGGGTTCGTGCCGCCCTGCATCAGGTTGGATTGCAGGGTCGTGAGCAGAATCTTCCCGAAACCCTGTCCGGCGGTGAGCAGCAGCGTGTGGGTATCGCGCGCGCCGTGGTGCACCGGCCCGATCTGATCGTCGCTGACGAGCCGACCGGAAATCTCGATCCGCAACTGGCCACCGAAATCATGCAGCTGTTTGTCGGCCTGGCGCAGACCGGAACCACAGTCCTGGTCGCCAGTCATGACCTGCACTTGATCCAGCGCATCAAGCGCCGGGTGCTGGTACTCGATCGTGGCATCCTGATTGACGACTATCGTCCTGGAGTGGCCACGTGAATCGGCGGGTACAACCCGCCCCGGCACCTTCCGCGCCTGCCCAGGTCAGCAGCAATGGCGGCTCGGCCGCGCGCCATGCCCTGGCGCGCTTTGGGCCCAGGCAGTGGTTGCTGCATCATCGCCATGCCGCTGCCGATGCACTGATCAGATTGGTCCGACAGCCGCTGGCCGCGCTGATGACCCTGGGCCTCGGTGGACTGGCTCTGGCTCTGCCGTTGATGCTGGCGACCTTGTCGAACAATCTGCAGAGCCTGACTCAAGGTCTGCGCAGTAGTGGCCAGATCGCGGTGTTCCTTGACCCCGGTCTCGATGCGGCCAGCGCGCGCCGGGTCGCTGAGCGCGTGCGCAAACTGGACGGCGTGGCTGCGGTCGAGATCAGAACTCCTGCCGAAGGTCTGCAGGAATTGCGTGATGCCGCCGGTTTCGCTGAAGCGATCGCCGCGATCGATGACAATCCGCTGCCCTATCTGCTGCTCGTGCAGGCGAGCCCGGCGACACGGCCGGATGATTTGGCAGCCGCCCTGATTGCCCTGGCCGAGGTCGATCAGGTGCAGCACGATCAGCAATGGCGGCAGCGTCTGGATCGTGTGTTCGAACTGCTGCGTCGCTTGGCGGTGTCGAGTCTGCTGTTGTTCGGCTTTGCCGCACTGCTGGTGATAGCCAACAGCGTCCGACTTGAGGTCGCTGCACGCCGCGAGGAGATCGGCATCGTCAAATTGCTCGGTGCGAGCGATGCCTTTGTTCGACGTCCCTTTCTCTGGTGTGGATTCTGGCTCGGCAGCTTGAGCGCCAGCATTGCCATCGCCGTCTGCCTTGGTGCCCGTGCCTGGTTTTCCGAACCGGTGCGCGCGCTGGCGACGAGCTATGGTTCGACCTTCGATCTGCAGGGTCCGGGTAGTGTGCTGGTGTTGACAACGCTGGCCGGCGGAGTTCTGCTAGGCTGCGCTGGAGCATACATTGCTACCACTTTTCAGCTGATTTCCGAACGAGCTTCCTGATTACGACATGACGGCTGTACTCACTTCCCATATCTCCAGTGATAACCCGCGGGTGCTGGTCGTCGATGGGTCGAAAGTGGCGCGCCGGATGATCGAACAGGTGTTGAAGGCCGAGCTGCCGAACGTCACGCTGACCGCGTGCGAGACTGGCGCCGAAGCCAAGAAGGCAATGGAGGCCGGGATCGTCGATCTGGTCACGATGTCTTTGCATTTGCCGGATATGGACGGCCTGGAACTGGCACGCCATGTGCGCGAACACTCGCCGCAAGCCTATATCCCGATCATTGTGGTTTCAGGTTCGGTGCACGAGCGCCTTGAGAGTCGCGGTCTGTCCGACGATGTCACCGACTACTTTGACAAGTCGCTCGGATTCAATGCGCTCGCGACCTTTATCCGAGGCTATGTCAGCGAACAGGAACAGGCCAGCGGCGCCGTGCTGTATGTAGAGGACAGCCGCGTGGTCGCGTTGGCCACCCGCCGCATGCTGGAGAAATACGGCCTCACCGTCACCCACGTCACCAGCGTCGAGGACGCCTTCGCCCTGCTCGATACCGCCAAGGCGCAGGGTCTGGGCGCCGGCGCCGATATCGTGCTGACCGATGTCTATCTGAAAGGCGGGCTGACCGGCAAGGAACTGCTCGAAACCGTGCGCGGACAATACGGCTACAGCCGCGGCCAGTTGCCCATTCTGGTAATGACAGCCGATGACAATCCGCGCAATCAGACGGCGTTGATCCGCGCCGGTGCCAACGACCTGGTCAACAAGCCGGTCGAGGAAAAAATCCTGATCACCAAGCTGATGTTCCAGCTGCGGGTGTCCAAGCACGCGCGCGAGCTGCGCAACGCGAAGTGAAATTCTGCGGACGCCGGACCGGATGCGATTTCTCGCACGGTTGGCCTCACGATTTGGAGTCGGGCGACCGTGGACACTGATCGAATTCGCCTGCACGCTTCGTGGAAGCAGCGCCTCGGCGCGCAGCTCGCTTCGGAAAATATGCAGCGCCTGCGTGAATTCCTGCTTGCGGAAAAAGCCGCGGGCAAACAGATCTTTCCGCCTGGCGCACAGATTTTTGCCGCGCTTGACCGCACGCCGTTCGAATCGGTCAAAGTGGTCATTCTCGGCCAAGACCCGTATCACGGACCGGGGCAGGCACATGGCCTGTGCTTCTCGGTGCAGGCGGGCGTCACGCCGCCGCCCTCACTGGTCAATGTATTTGCCGAGATCGAGCGTGACCTCGGCCATCCGCGACCACGCCATGGTTGTCTGCTGAGCTGGGCCGATCAGGGCGTTCTGCTGCTCAACGCGGTACTGACTGTCGAGAGCGGCCACGCCGGCGCGCATCAGGGCAAGGGTTGGGAGTCGTTCACCGATGCGATCATTGACCTGCTCAATCAGGAACGCGAGGGTCTGGTCTTCCTGCTCTGGGGCAGTCATGCCCAGGCCAAGGGTCGCCTGATCGACACGCGTCGTCACCATGTGCTCAAGGCGCCGCATCCCTCGCCGCTATCGGCGTATCGCGGCTTCATCGGTTGTGGGCACTTCTCCGAGGCCAATCGCCTGCTCGCGGCGCGTGGGCGCACTGCGATCGATTGGCAACTGCCCGAGCAAGCGGCCAATGCAAAAAGTTGACGATTTCGCGGCGCGCCTCGTATAGACTGCAGCTACCTTGTTGGAAGGCCATGCCGAATGCCTTCCCAGGGGGAGTAGCTCCCGGTGTCTGCGGCGGTATCTGCAGCATCGATCACAGGGTCGTCAATACGGGGTACCTCATCGCGAGGCACTCCCGGTCCTGTGGGCAATGAATCATTCATTGCGGGCGAGACCCTGTCGCCGTGGGCGACGGTCTCGTTTGCGTTTTTCGAGGCCTGCCACGTGCGACGTGGTGGGCTTTTTTGTGCCTGCCGCGCCTCGGTTGTCCGCTCTGAGGAACTGCAATGGAAACGCTCGGCGAATGGTGGATGTGGTTGGCTTTCTTCGGTTTTGTGGTTGTCGCGGTGGTGGTCGATCTTGTTGTACTGCGCTCGCAGGGCGCGCATCGGGTCTCGCTGCGTGAGGCGACGGTCTGGACCCTGATCTGGGTCTTGTTGGCGCTGCTGTTCTGCGCCGGGCTCTGGTACTACCTCGATGGCAGCGCCGGTCGTGCGATCGCCAATGAGGCAGCGACCCAGTTTCTGACGGGGTACTTGATCGAGAAGAGTCTGTCGGTCGACAACATTTTCGTGTTCCTGATGATCTTCAGCTACTTCGCGGTTCCGCTGGAACAGCAGAAGCGGGTGATCATTCTGGGCGTGGTCGGCGCCATCGTGCTGCGCGCGATCATGATCCTGCTCGGCGCGGTGTTGATCGCCAAGTTCCACTGGGTGCTCTATCTGTTCGGTCTGTTCCTGCTGGTCACCGGCATCAAAATGCTGGTCTTCGCCGACGCGGCGCCCGATCTTGAAAAGAATCCGGTACTGCGCTGGATGCGCTCACACCTGCGCATCACACCCGATTTCCACTCTGATCACTTCGTGGTGAAGAAGGAGGGCGTGCGCTGGTATACGCCGCTGTTCGCTGTGGTGGTGCTGATCGCGGTGACCGACATCATTTTCGCTGTTGATTCGATCCCGGCCATTTATGCCATCACCGAAGATCCGTTCCTGGTGATGACGGCCAATGTGTTCGCCATCCTTGGGCTGCGCGCGCTGTATTTTCTGCTGGCCGATATGAAGGAGCGCTTCCACTTGCTCAGCTACGGTCTGGCCCTGGTCCTGATTTTTGTCGGCACCAAGATGCTGCTGGTGCACTGGTTCCATGTGCCAGCGTTCTGGTCGCTGGGCGTTGTCACAGCGATCCTGGCCTTGAGCATGGCGCTGAGTCTGGCCTTGCCGCCCCGTGCCAAAGCCGCGGAATAGCCACGCCAGGATCGCCAAGGCATTGAATGATAAGCGCTTGTTTATTTGAACTTCAGCCTCACTTAGCACTCTAAGTGCCCGACTGCTAACATCACCACCTAGAAAGGAGGGGTTTGATGACCACTGCATTGATGAGCAACAACCTGCCGATTCCGAGCGCACTGGGTTCGCTGGACGCCTATATCACGGCGGTCAACCGGGTTCCGATGCTGACGCCGGACGAAGAGGTCGACCTCGGCTGGAAAGTCCGCGAGGACAACGACATCGAATCGGCCAAGCGCCTGATCATGTCGCATCTGCGTTTTGTCGTGCACGTTGCCCGTGGCTATCAGGGCTATGGGCTGGGCATGGGCGACCTGATTCAGGAAGGCAATATCGGCTTGATGAAAGCGGTGAAGCGTTTCGATCCGGCGCAGGGTGTGCGTCTGGTCAGCTTTGCCGTGCACTGGATCAAGGCCGAGATGCACGAGTTCATCCTGAAGAACTGGCGCATCGTCAAAGTGGCGACGACCAAGGCGCAGCGCAAGTTGTTCTTCAATCTGCGCAAGTCGAAAAAGCGCTTGGGCTGGATGAACCACGAAGAGGTGCTGACCGTCGCACGCGAACTGAAGGTGCAGCCTTCCGACGTGCGTGAGATGGAAGCGCGCCTCAATGGCCGCGACATGGCCTTCGATCTGCCCAATGACAGCGATGAGGACGAGCGTCCGTCGCCGTCAGCTTTCCTGGTTGATCACAGCGCGAGTCCGTATGACCTGATCGAGAGCGATGACGAGGACAGTCACCAGCTCGATGCGCTGCGCGAGGGCCTGGAGCAACTGGACAAGCGTTCGCGCGATATCGTCAGTCGGCGCTGGATTGCCGAAGACAAGGCCACGCTGCAGGAACTCGCCAATGAGTACGGCGTGTCGGCCGAGCGCATCCGTCAGCTCGAGGCCAATGCGTTCAAGAAGATCAAGGCGCTGCTGGTCGCCTGATCCAACTGCACGCAGATGAAGAAACGGCCCGCATTGCGGGCCGTTTTCGTTTGCGTCAGCGCCAACGAGCGGCTATTCGCCGAGCGGAAGTATCTGCTGCTGTGGTTCGATCCGTGAGTCGCCGGCAAAGATGCGCTTGAACTCGACGCGGCTGACCGAGACGTAACGATCGTTGCCGCCAATCTCGACCTGGGCGCCCTGCTGCAATGCCCGACCGTGCTCATCGACACGCACCACCATGGTCGCCTTGCGGCCGGTGTGGCAGATGGTCTTGATCTCGGAGAACGAATCGGCCCAGGCCAGCAGATACTGCGAGCCCTCGAACAACTCGCCGATAAAATCGGTGCGCAGCCCATAGGCCAGGGTCGGCACATCGAGTTGATCGACCACATCGGTCAACTGCCAGACCTGGGCCTTGCTGAGAAACTGCGCCTCATCGACCAGCAGGCAGTGCAAGGCGCCTTGCGCGGCGATATCGGCCTTGACCAGGGCGAGCAGATCGTCCTCGCGCTCGAAGATGCGCGCGCGCGCCTTCAGGCCGATCCGCGACTGCACCACGCCGACGCCATAACGATCATCGAGCTTCGGCGTCAGGATCAAGGTGCGCATGCCGCGCTCGTGATAATTGTGCGCGCTCTGCAGCAGGGTCGTGGTCTTGCCGGCATTCATTGCCGAGTAATAGAAGTACAGCTTGGCCATGGTTCGTTCGGTCGGAATTCGGCAAGGCCCAGCGTAGCGCAAGGCCGCGGGGGCGTCTCGCGAATTTGGCAGTTGCTCCGGTTTGGCGACGCGGCGGTGCTCGCTGACTCGCTACAATGTGCGGCCACCGTGCGTCATGAGTTCCCGTGAGCCTCAATCCCGCCCAACGCCAGGCTGTCGCCGAAATTTCTTCGCCCCTGCTGGTGCTGGCGGGAGCGGGTTCGGGCAAGACCCGGGTGATCACCGAGAAGATCGCGCATCTGCTTCGGAGCGGTTACCAGGCCGAGCACATCTTCGCGATCACCTTTACCAACAAGGCGGCGCGCGAGATGCGCGAACGCGTGGCCAAACTGGTATCGCGCGAGGCCGCGGAGCCGCTGACGGTGTGTACGTTTCATGCGCTCGGGCTCAAGTTATTGCAGATCGAGCATGCGGCGGCCGGACTCAGGCGCGGATTCTCGGTACTGGATGCCGATGATGCGCTGAACCTGTTCAAGGAACTTGCGCCCAAGGGACTCAAAAACGACGCGCTCTACGCGCTGCGCAATCTGGTCGGCAAGGTCAAGGACGATGGCCTGTCGCCCGACGAAGCGATCAAGGCGGCGCGCAGTCCGCGCGAGATGGAGGCGGCCTCGATCTATGCGATGTACCAGCGTCGGCTGAGCAATTTCAATGCGGTCGATTTCGATGATTTGATCTATCTGCCGGCGCGGATGCTGGAAGAGGATCCCGAGTTGCGCACGCGCTGGCAGGGCCGCATCCGCTATCTGCTGATGGACGAGTACCAGGACACAAACCGCGCGCAGTACCGGATGGTGCGCCATCTGGTCGGTCCGCGTGGTGCCTTCACCGCGGTCGGTGACGATGATCAATCGATCTATTCCTGGCGCGGTGCCAATCCGGAAAATCTCAATGATCTGGCGCGCGATTTTCCGAGCCTCAAAGTGGTCAAGCTTGAGCAGAACTATCGCTGCAGCAGCCGCATCCTGCGCGCCGCCAATACCTTGATTGCCCACAATCCACACCTGTTTGAAAAGAAATTGTGGAGCGCGCACGCCGATGGTGATCCGATCCGGGTGCTGGCCTGTCGCGATGAAGAGCATGAGGCCGAACGCGCGGCGGCGGCGATTGCGCATCGCCAGGCACAGACCAAGGCGCGCTGGCACGATTTTGCAATTCTCTATCGCGGCAACCATCAGGCGCGCGCGCTGGAAAAAGCACTGCGCCTGGTCAGCGTGCCGTACCACGTCAGCGGTGGTACCGCGTTCTTCGAGCGTGTTGAAATCAAAGATGTGCTGGCCTACCTGCGTCTGCTCTGCAATCCCGACGATGATTCGGCATTTTTGCGCGCCGTGCAGGTGCCAAAGCGCGAGATCGGCACCACCACGTTGGAGAAGCTCGCCCTGCTCGCCGGCAGTCAACACATCAGCCTGCTGCGCGCGGCCGAACGCATTGATGTGCAGAAGCAGCTGGCATCCCGTCCCGGTGCGGCGTTGATGCAGTTTGCCGAAATGCTGGAGCGTTGGCGGCGCGCCGGCCAGTCGCTCAGCGCCGGTGATCTGGTCGCCCGGGTGATCGACGAGTCCGGCTATGAATTGCATATCCAGGCCACCGTGCGAGAGCCCTCGGCGGTCGCCTACCGCAAGGAAAATCTGCAGGAACTGGTGCAGTGGATGCGCGACAACGGCAAGGGTCGCGATGCCCTGGCCGATCTGCAGGCCCAACTCGCCCTGCTCTCACACAGCGCGCGCGATGAACCCGGCAATGCGGTGCGGCTATCGACCCTGCATGCGGCCAAGGGTCTGGAGTTCAATCACGTCTGGCTGGTCGGTCTCGAAGACGGCACCCTGCCGCACGAGGGCGGCATCAATGAAGGCCGTCTCGAAGAAGAACGCCGTCTTATGTATGTCGCCATCACCCGCGCCAAGGACACGCTCACCATCAGCTACGCCGAACACAAGCGCAAGTTCGGCGATATCGAACGGCAGAAACCCAGCCGCTTCATCGACGAGCTGCCCGCCGCCGAAATCGAACGCGAAGGCGATGATCCCGAACGCGACGCCGAACAACGTCGCGAACGCGCCGGAGCGCATATTGCCAATCTGGCGGCGATGTTGGGCAAGCTGTAGGCAAGGCGCACGGCCATTGCCTACGGCGCCACTACTTCTTCAACTTCCGATCAAAAAAATTGACCAACGCGTTGTAGGCATGTTTCTTCATCCACGGCAACGAGATGCCGTGCTTGCCGCCGGGATAAGTCATCAGTTCGAATTGTGTGCCCTGTTGCTGCAGGGCGCTCATCAGCTTGGTCGAGTTGGTGAACAGCACATTGTCGTCGGCCATGCCATGGATCAGCAGCAGGGGTGACTTCAGTCCCTTGAGGTGGGCGAACACGGCGCTTTGCGTGTAACCCTCGTCGTTGGCCGCTGGGTGATCCATATAGCGCTCGGTGTAGTGGGTGTCGTACAGGCGCCAGTCGGTGACCGGGGCACCGGAAACACCCGCGGCGATCTGGTCCGAGGCCTTGGCCAGCATCATCAGCGTCATGTAGCCGCCATAGCTCCAGCCGAACACGCCGATGCGATCTCCGCGGACGAAGGACTGCGTCTTCAACCACTTCACGCCTTCGAGTTGATCTTCGACTTCGGGCCCGCCCATGTTCCGGAACAGGGCTTCCTCGAACGCTTTGCCGCGACGGTCGCTGCCGCGGTTGTCGAGGCTGAACACGATATAGCCGCGCCGCGCCATCACCTGCGTCAGCGGATCGTCCCAGGCCTTCTGCACGCGCTGCACATGTGGGCCGCCATAGACCGTGATCATCACCGGGTATTGTTTTTCCGGATCGAAATCGCTGGGCTTGGTCAGTCGGTAGTACAGCTTCTGGCCCTTGGCGCCGACGATGCTGCCGAATTCGGCCTCGGCATGATCCTGGTGGTACGGCCAATAGGGATGCCCTTCCTGCAGGGGGTTGGCTTCGAGTATTGCGAGTTCCAGGCCATTGGCGTCGTACAGGCGTACCGAGGGCGGTGCCGATGGGCTGGTGTAGGTGTCGATGTAAACGTCGGCGCTTTCGGCAAAAACGGCCGCATGCATTCCCTCGCCGACGCTGAGCTGACGGGTTTCGTTCGAGGGCGTCGACAGCGTGGTCGCATAAACCTGACGCTGCAAGGGATCGTCGCCGCCCGAGGCGAAGAAGATGTGGTCGGCATCCAGGGCAACGGCGAGCAGCTGATCGACCACCCAGCCCTCTGGTGTCAGTGCATGGCGCAGGCTGCCATCGCTGCCATAGAGGTATAGGCGCTTGTAGCCATCGCGCTCGCTTGGCCAGATGAAACCCGAGCCATCCTTGAGGAAGCGCAGTTCATCATGCAAATTGACCCAGGTCGTGCTGTTCTCGCTGAGCAGGGTGCTGACTATGCCTTCGGCCCGGTTCCACAGGCGGAGATCCAGCCGACGTTGATCGCGGCTTTGCACCTGAAAGCTGAGCGCACTGCCATCGGCATTCCAGTCGACACGGGCGAGGTAGATGTCCTTGTTCGCACCCAGATCCACCCACTTTACCGCCGCACTCGCCGGCATCGTCACGGCGATGCCGCCACTGGCGGCGAGTTCGGCCGGAAGCGCTGTCGTCATGTCGATGACGCCGAGCCGGATGCCGACATTGGTCTCGCCAGCGGCGGGATAGCGCTGCTCGACAACATCAGTGCTCTCGGCATTGATCTCGAAACGGCGCTGCACCGGCACCGGGCTTTCGTCGACGCGGGTGAACGCGATTGCCGCATCATCCGGTGACCACCAGTAGCCAGTGTCGCGTCCCATTTCTTCCTGGGCCATGAATTCCGCCTGGCCATTGCTGATCAGGCCACCGCCATCGCCAGTCAGTTGCAGGGTGCGGTCGCTGGCCAACTCGATCGCCCAGAGATTCTGGTTGCGGACGAAGGCGACATAGCGACCACCGGGGGAGACCCGCGCATCGGTGGCAAAGCCGATCTCGCGATTGCTCAGTTTGCGGACCGCTTCGGCGCCCTCCTTGCCGAGGTCGTAGAGAAAGAGCTCGCCATTCAGCGGGAACAGCAGATGCTTGCCATCCGGAGAAAAATCGTACTCGAGGATGCCCTTCAGGCTGGCGGTGCGGGCACGTTCGCGACGTGCTTTTTCGGCGTCCGACAACGCCTCGTCGCCGGGCAGCAAGACCTTGGAGTCGACCAGCAGGCGGGTCTCCTTGTCGGCGATGCGGTACTCCCAGAGATCGAGTTGATACTGGTCGCTGGGCTTGCCGCGCAGAAAGGTGACGCGACTGCCATCGGGCGAAACCTTGAGTCCCATCGGGGTCGGGCCGGAGAGGGCAGGCGCATCGTAGATGCGGTCGATGGTCAGTTCGGCGGCCAGGCTCATGGGGGCGGTCAGTACCAGGACGGATGTCAGGAGGGCGGTCAGCGGGCGCATGCAGGATTCCAAAGCAGCAGCGGGGTAGCGAGTGTAAACGACCGCAGGCTTGACGCTGTGTCCGAGTCCTCACGTCGCGACGCGCTGCGTGGTCGGCGCGGAGGCGCTAAAATGCCCTTTGGACGGAGGGGGCTTACCGATGAAGTCAGTGTTACGGACTGCGTTCTTGCTGTGTTGCGTTGTCGTGCTCGGCGCCTGTCGATCCATGCCAGCGACCCAGGCGACGATTGCCCCCGCCGCCTGTGCGCAGCCCCAGGTGGCGCACGATGCCTTCTTGGCGACGCTGTGGCAGCAACGCGCCGCCGAATACGATGCGCTCAGCCTGCAGGTATATGCGCGTGCGCTCAACAGCCTGGATCGCGCGCTCGAAGACGCGCAATGGAACGCGCTGCCCGAATCCGAACGACAGTCGGCGCCGAGTAGCGGCGAGGTCGCAATCATCAGTGATGTAGATGAGACCCTGGTCGACAATTCCGCGTTCGCCGTGCGCGAGATGCGCGAGCCGGTCGCGGGGTGTCAGACGCCGGCGCAGGCGCGCGATGCCTGGGGCCTGCGCTGGCGTGACTGGGTACAATCGGCCGAGGCCCCAGCGCTGGCCGGGGCGGCCGAATTCATGCAGGCGGCGAGTTTGCGCGGCGCCAAGATTTTTTACGTGACCAATCGCAAGGACGATGAGCAGTTGGCAACCTGCGCCAACCTGCGCACCGCCGGATTTCCACTTGGCGATTGCGCGAGCCAGGTGTTGACCCGCAACGAAGACGCGGGTCGCGGCCGCGACAAGGTCTCGCGCCGCCAGCAGATCGCCGCACGCTATCGCGTCGTCCTGCTGTTTGGCGACAATCTCGGTGACTTTTCAGGAAACATCAGTGGCAGCGAGGCCGAGCGCGATCGACTCGTCGCCGAGCGGAAATCCTGGTGGGGCGAGCGCTGGTTTATGCTGCCCAATCCAAGTTACGGCAGTTGGGATGAAATCCTCGGGCGTCTCGTCAGCCGTCCCGATGACTTCACTACGGTCGCCGAGCGGGCCGCCTATGTGCGCGAACTGAAGGAGAAAAAGCTTGAAGACTGTCGCAATCGGGATTGCCTGAAACCATGAGTCCGAACTTGAAATCGCAGAAGCCGATCGCCGCCGCCGATCGCTTGATTTTTGCACTCGATGTAGCAACTCGATCGGAGGCACTTGAGTGGATCGAGCGGCTGGGTGACAGCGTGCAGTTCTACAAGATCGGCATGGAGCTCCTGACCAGTGGCGCATACTTTGAGGTGCTCGAAGATCTGGCGCAGCGCGGCAAGCGGATCTTTGTCGACCTGAAGTTTTTTGATGTGCCGGCAACGGTTGCCGCCGCCGTCAAGGGTCTTACCCGATACCCGGTCGATTTCTGCACGGTTCACGGCAACAACGCCATGCTCAAGGCCGCAGTGGCGGTGAAGGGTTCAATTCAGCTGCTCGGTGTCACCGCGCTGACCAGCCTCGATGAACAGGATCTCGCCGATCTAGGATTCCAATGCGATCCGCGCCAGTTGGTGCTATCGCGGGCGCGCGCCGCACTCGGCGTCGGCTGCGATGGCGTGGTCTCATCCGGGCTTGAAGTCGCTGACTTGCGACGTGAACTGGATCATCGCCTGATCGTGGTCTGTCCGGGAATCCGACCGGTGGCCAATTCCGACGATCAGAAGCGCACGGTCGATGTGGTGCAGGCCTTCGAGAATGGCGCTGACTACATCGTCGTGGGTAGGCCGATCCGCCAGGCGTCCGATCCGCGCGCGGCGGCCGAGGCAATCCAGGCCAGTATCCGGCAGTTGTTCGCCTAGCCAGGGCCGCGACCCAGCGCCCAACTGGGCGCTTGGCAAACCGCCACGCTGCTACTC
Source organism: Lysobacterales bacterium (assembly GCA_043738015.1). Lineage (GTDB taxonomy): Bacteria > Pseudomonadota > Gammaproteobacteria > Xanthomonadales > Ahniellaceae > 0-14-3-00-62-12. The sequence goes on along the minus strand of JAYSZM010000050.1, from coordinate 42,265 downwards.
GGTACATTATATGTATATAAATCAATGCGTTGTAGCACAATTGGTGAGGTATTGCATTAACTGTGGGTTCCAAGCTACTCTTTCTGCAACACAAGCCTCAAAGCTAAGCACGATAACAATAAACAACGCGCCCAACTTCCCCCTCCCGGCTTTGCCGGTTGTTCAGATGGTCCGAAAGGTCCATCTGATTTTTTTTGGGGCGCCGAATGCCTCGGTTCGGACCCCAGGGCTCGGCACACTGGGGTGCACGAGGCGCTACCCAAGTCCGGATAACGCGTTTTTTACGCATTCTGGTGTCAAATGCTGTGACCTGACCTCTGGGGACAGGGGCGAGCTTTCTGCGCGCAAGCGTCCGGCGCACTTGCCAACGGGTCCCGCTCGGCCCACCATTCCCGGCCCTGAAACGATGGAGCGTTTTGTCATGAATCTCAAACTCAGCACGCTGACTCTGGCCTTGTTCGCGGTGCTTTCGCTGACTGCCTGCGGTGACAAGGAATCCAAAACTGCGGATGCTGCCAAGGCCGCCGTTGCTGCCACGGCTGCATCACCACAGGCGGCCATTGAAGCCGCCGCCAAGAATATGCGGGCGGGAAATCTCAAGGCGATTGTCGAGTCGAGCGTGCCGCCGCAGTACCTGGAACAGGTCCGCGGCAAGTGGGCCGAGAAGATGAGCGCCGATCCGATCACCGACTCGGATCGTGCCGAGTTCACCGAAAATCTGGAAAAATTCACCGCCCCGGATGCCGAAGCCAAGCTTTGGGCCGAGTTGGAGCCGATGCTGGTGCAGAAGCAGGCCGAACTGGCGATGCAAATGCCGATGATGATCGGCATCGGCCGCGGTGTGATCGCCTCTGGTGTTCAGCAGCGCGAGGATCTGACCGAGGTGCAGAAGACGCAGGCGCTTGCCGCTGTCGACGCGTTTGCCAAATGGGCCGAGACCGCCAAGTTCACCGATCCGGCGCTGGCACAGAAATCGATCGGCGTCTTCTGCCAGACCGCGCGCGATCTTGATCTTCAGTCGCTCGACGCCGTACGCGCAATGAATTTCGACCAGGCGTTGGCCAAGGGCGATATCGCCTTCAATGGTCTGAAGCAGTTGTTTGAGGTCTACGGTTTCTCGCTCAATCAGACATTCGACAGCGTCCGCACCGAGCTGGTTTCCGAGAGTGGTGACGAGGCCAAGGTCAAGGTGAGCTACGACATGTTTGGCACACCATTGAACTTCGAGACGGACATGGTCAGGTTTGATGGTCGCTGGTATGGCAAGGAGTCCCTGAGCAGTCTGCAGAAGCAGGCGGCCGAAGGCGAGGTCGCTGCGGTCGAGGGATCGGATTCCAAGGGTTGATGGACCACGGATCGTCCTGTCTTGGTGGAGGGACAAGCCCATGGCCATTCATCCGATGAGTATGCCCGGCGCTGCGGTGCCCGAGGCCCGTGCGCCGTTCCTGTGGCGGATCCTGGGGGCGTTGATCCGTCCCTGGTTGAAGATCAAGACCGAGCCGCCGCAGCCTGAGCAGCGTCTGGAGTCCAGCGACGCGCCGGTGGTCTATCTGCTCGAGCGCTATGGCCTTTCCAATGCCTTGATCCTGGAAGAAGCGTGTCGGCAGCATCAACTGCCGCCACCGTTGTTGCCCATGCCGGGCGGCTATTTGCGCAAGCAACGCTCCTTGCTGGCTCTGTCGCGTCGAGAAGGCTCGGGCATGTTCGGACGTCCGCGCAATCGCACGCACTCGGAAGGTTTGGCCCAACTGGTGGCGGCGGTGCGCGCCAATCCCAATCTCGATGTGCGGGTAGTGCCAGTGTCTATTTTTGTAGGCCGCGCACCGGCGCGCGAGTCGGGCTGGTTCAGCGTGCTGTTCTCGGAGAACTGGGCAATGGTCGGGCGCTTCCGACGTTTTCTGTCGGTGTTGCTCAATGGTCGCGACACGATCGTGCATTTTTCCGAAACCATCAGTCTGCGCGAAGTGGTCAGCGAAGGCATGGACGTCGAGCGCACCGTGCGCAAGGCAAGCCGCGTCATGCGCGCGCATTTCGCGCGACTGCGTACCGCGGTCATCGGGCCTGATCTTTCCCATCGTCGTACTTTGATCGATGCGGTGATGAATGCCGATCCGGTCCGTCAGGCGATGCTGTCGACCGCCAGCAAGGAATCGCTGTCGACAACCCAGGTCGAGGGTCGAGCGCGCTCCTATGCCTGGGAGGTTGCGGCCGATTATTCGCCGCCTGCGGTGCGTTCGGCTTCGTTCCTGCTGAAGTCGGTCTGGACCAAGCTCTTCGATGGCATTCAGATCCATCATTTCGACACGCTCAAGCAGGTCGCGCCCGGACATGAAGTGATCTATGTGCCCTGCCACCGCAGCCATATGGATTACCTGCTGGTGTCGTATCTGCTCTACGAGAACGGCATCGTGCCGCCGCATATCGCCGCCGGCGTCAATCTCAATCTGCCGGTGATCGGCGGCCTGCTGCGCAAGGGCGGCGCATTTTTCCTGCGCCGCAGTTTCAAGGCAAACGCACTGTATTCGGCGGTGTTCTCGGAGTACGTCACCCAGCTGTTCCGGCGCGGGGTGTCGCTCGAGTACTTCGTCGAAGGTGGCCGCAGCCGCAGTGGCCGGCTGCTCGATCCGCGTGCGGGCATGCTGGCGATGACGGTCAAGAGTTTTCTGTCCGAATCGCGCCGTCCGGTGGTGTTCCAGCCGGTTTATATCGGGTACGAGCGCCTGCTCGAGGGCAAGTCCTATATCGGTGAGTTGTCGGGCAAGCCAAAAGAAAAAGAATCGTTGTTCGGATTGTTCCGTTCACTGAAGCTGCTGCGCGAGCGCTATGGCAAGGTCGCGGTCAGTTTCGGTGAGCCGATCCATCTGGTCTCTTATCTCGACGCCGCTGCGCCGAACTGGCGACAAGATGCGCGCGACAGTGATCGCCCGGAGTGGTTCGGTGCCACCGTCAATGCCCTGGCCGATCGCATCGCCGTCAACATCAATCGCAGTGCCGACGTGAACCCGGTCAATCTGCTCGCCCTGGCCCTGCTCGCTACGCCCAAGCATGCCATGGCCGAGGATGATCTGATCCGCCAAATTGGATTGTTCAAGCAGTTGATCGAAGTCCTGCCGTATTCCGATCGGGTCACCATGACCGCGATGGATCCGGCCGAGATCATTGCCTATGGCGAGCGCATGAAGGTGATCGAGCGTGTCAAGCATCCGCTCGGCGATGTGCTGCGCGCCGAAGGCGACAATGGCGTGCTGCTGAGTTATTTCCGCAACAACGTGCTGCACTTGTTGGCGACGCCGGCCTGGGTGGCCTGCTGTTTCCTCAACAACCGACGCCTGCAGCGTGCCACCGTCGAGCGCCTCGGGCGCTTCATCTATCCGTTCCTGCAGGCTGAGCTGTTTCTGGCCTGGGATGCCGAGGGATTCGCTCAGGAAGTGCAGAAGACCGTCGAAGTATTCGTCGGCATGGGTCTGCTCGAGTACGAAGAGGAAGGCAAGTATCTGCGTCGTCGCATCGGCCAGACCGATGAGGCGTATCAACTTCGAGTGATTGCGATGAGCCTGTTGCAGGCTTTCGAACGCTACTACATCGCCTTGGCGCTGCTGGTGAAGAGCGGTCCGGGTGTGTTGTCCACATCCGAACTGGAAAACCACTGCCAACACACCGCGCAGCGGCTTTCCCTACTGCACACCCAGGCTGCGCCGGAGTTCTTCGACAAGTCATTGTTCCGCGGCTTTATCGGGGTGCTGCGCGAACGCCGGATCGTCTGGTTGAACGACCAGGCGAAGCTCGATTTCGGTGACGAGCTTGGCGCCATGGCCAGCGATTCCAAGTTGATCCTGAGCCGCGAACTGCGCCACTCGATCCTCAAGCTCGCTGGCGATCCTGATCGCAGCAACGAAGTGGCGGCCTAGGACGCGCGTTCATGCGCAGAGGCCAATCCCCTTCGCGCGGGTCATTGCCTCGATGATGCGTCCGCCGGCGCGCGAGGCCTGGCGGCGATTGGCCTGGAGGCGCTGGATCGCCCGCGGGATTTTGCTCGGAATCTGCGCAGCGACCGCATTTGGGATTGCCGCGCTATCGATCCATCGCGAATCGGTGATCATCGCCCACCCCAACTTGGCGGGCGCTTGGATTCTCTATCTAGGGTTGGCCGGCGCCAGCCTGTTGGCATTGGTCGCGCTGCTCGCACGACGCAGATACGCGCTGCGCTCCGTGATCCTGATCAGCGCCCCGATCTTCGCATTCGAAGCCGTGCAGATCGGCTGGGGGTTGCATCTGCTGCGCATCCCGGTCGCGCTGCTGCTGGTGCTGTGGGCCGATCATCAGCTGACGGCCGCGCGCTAACCGCGGGACAGGATCCAATGCCCCGAATCAAGTCGACGCCAGGCTGGGCAAGGGGTTGCTGTCGCAAGGGCCGGCCTCGGTCGAGTGGCTCAGGCGTCCAGATCGGGGATCAGTTTCGACTCGTAGAACGAGATCATGTCCTTGATCTTGAGCTTGCGCTTCTTCATGCGCGTCAGATGCAACTGATCGGTGGCGATGTCAGTGGAAAGCTTGTTGATCGCCTGATCGAGATCGCGATGCTCGACCTTCAGCTCCATCAGGGAGCGCGCGGCGGTGGCGGAATCGGTGCTGTCGTTCATGGCTGCTCGGGCGATCGACTGGCATCAGTCTAGCGGGAATTTCGCGCCAATTCTTCGGCCTGGCGGGGGTTCCGGGGGCGCTGCGCCGGGCCGGCTTTGTGCCGAGGGCCATACTGAGGTGGGCTTGCGGATCGCGACCGTAGCGATGCGCTCCGCTACAATGCCGACCCGCTTGCTGGAGGCCGCCATGCGCCTCGCCACCGAATCCCCGGACACCGTCGAACACGCTCGCCTCAACCGGCGCCTGCGCCATCAGGTTGGCCAGGCCATTGCCGATTTTCGCATGATCGGCGAGGGCGATCGGGTGATGGTCTGCCTGTCCGGCGGCAAGGATTCGTACACTTTGCTCGATATCCTGCGTCAATTGCAGGCCAAGGCGCCGGTGCGCTTCGAGTTGCATGCGGTGCACCTCGATCAGAAGCAACCCGACTACGATCCGAGCATCCTGCCGCGTTACCTCGAATCGATCAGCATGCCGTTCACGATCCTCGAGCAGGACACCTACAGTGTGGTCAAGCGCGTGGTGCCCGAGGGCAAGACCATGTGCGGGCTGTGCTCGCGCCTGCGCCGCGGCTCGCTGTACAGTTTTGCCGAGCGCGAGGGCTTTACCCGGATCGCGCTCGGCCATCACCGCGACGATATCGTCGAAACCATGTTTCTCAATCTGTTCTATCACGCCAAACTCGCCGCGATGCCGCCCAAGCTGCAGTCCGACGATGGCAAGCACATCCTGATCCGGCCATTGGCCTACTGCGCAGAGTCGGATATCGCCGCGTACTCGGCAGCGCGCCAGCATCCGATCATGCCGTGCAATCTCTGCGGTTCGCAGGAAACCCTGCAGCGTAAAACGATCAAGGCCATGCTGGGCGAGTGGGAGCGTCAGACGCCCGGTCGCATCGACAATATCCTGCGCGGTATCGGCGATATCCGTCCCTCGCAACTGGCCGACCACAAGCTGTTTGATTTTGCAGCACTGGGCTCGACTGCAGGCGCCGAGGGTGCCGAATGGTTGCCCGACGAACCGACGCCCGTCGGGCGCAAGCCCTTTCCGATCGCCCTGGTCGCCCAGGACTGATTCCTCCCTTCGTCGCTGTCGGTGCGGTCGCGGCCGTGCCCTGGAGTCCGCATGTTTTTTCGCAATGTCACCTTGTTTCGCTTCCCAGTAGAAAACCTCGCCAAGCTCAAGAAGCTCGAATCCAAGCTTGCCGAGCACGCGCTGCGCCCCTGCGGCCCGCTGGAACTGTCCACGCGCGGCTGGGTATCGCCGTTCGGTCGCGGTGAGGAGGTGCTCAGCCATGCAATCGGCCACTATGTCCTGCTCAATCTGGGCGGCGAGGACAAGTTGTTGCCGGGCTCGGTGATCAATCAGGCGCTCGGTGAAAAGCTCGAAAAGCTCGAGAAGCAGCGCGGCAAGCCGGTTGGCGGACGCGAGCGCCGCAAACTCAAGGACGAGGTATTGACCGAACTGATGCCGCGCGCCCTGGCCCGACCCAGTCGCTTGCTCGGCTATCTGGATACCGAGAACGGCTGGATTGCAGTCGACAGTTCGTCGCGCAAGGCGGCGGAAACCTTCGTCAGCAAGTTGCGCGAGGCGCTCGGCAGCTTCCCGGCGGTACAGGCCGAGGCCGAAGAATCGCCGCGCGCGGTGATGACCGAGTGGCTGATCGACGGCCGCCTGCCCAAGGGCTGGCAACTCGGCGACGAATGCGAGCTCAAGGACCCGGCCGATCAGGGCGCCATCGTGCGCTGCCGGCGCCAGGAGCTGGAGAGCGACGAAGTCCGCGAGCACCTCAAGAGTGGCAAGCAGGTGACCCAGCTCGCCCTGGTGTTCGAGGACCGGATGCGCTTCGTGCTCGACGAAAACCTCACCGTGCGCAAGTTCAAGTTGCTGGATATCGCGACCGAGTCCCTGGAAAGTGGCGACCGAGCCTCGGCGAATGCTGAACTGGACGCTCGATTTGCCTTGATGTCGCACGAATTGACTTTACTTCTCGGTGCAATCGAAACGATATTCGGGGTACCGCGTCCGCACGGAGGATAATCCTCCCTGGCGGCGGGGTCCTCGAGCGCGAACAGGGCAGAATGGAACCGCAGGCCGATCAATTCGTCGAGCTGGAAACGCCCAACGGCAGGACCGTTCGTGTCCTTACGCGCCTGAATCCGCGGGCGCGCCGGCTGTCGCTGACGGTGGGCGCGGGCGGACCCAGGCTGTCGGCTCCGGCCGGCACCCACCATTCGACGATGCGCGCCTTCCTGCGCGAGAACGCGCTCTGGGTACAGAAGAAGCTGCGTGAGCTCGATCTCACCTCGCGCAAGCTGGCGCCGCCGATCCCAGGGCGCGCCGAAACCCTGGCCTTCCGTGGCGTCGAATTACCCGTACGCTGGGAATACGGCGCGTTTCCGCGGGTCAGGCTCGAGCGCAATGAACTGGTGATCAGTCTCAACCTCGGGCACGCCGAAGTGGCGCGACATGCCCAGCGCGCGATGCGCAATTTCCTGGTCAGCGAGATGCGCCGCGAAGTCTCGCGTCTGGTTGCCTACTACTCGCTGCTGGTCGGCAAGACGCCGACGGCATTTCGCTTCATCCCGATGCGCACCTTGTGGGGCAGTTTGAGCAGTGGCGGCCGGATGTCATTGGACCTGTCCCTGATCCTGGCACCGCCGGAGGCGCTGGAATACGTGATTGTCCACGAGATGTGCCATCTCTGGGTGCGCAATCACGGACCGCGATTCTGGGCGCGGGTTGCCGAAGTGTTTCCGGAAGTGGATGAGCAGCGTGACTGGCTCAACGATCAGGGCCACAGCATCAAGCACGAGATATCGCGCTGGATTGGCGTGCGCATGGATTAGCCAGGCGTCAGCGGGTGCTAGCTGCGAAGGGCGCGCGCCACCAGTTCGGGGATTTCCATGTGCAGGTGATGCGAACCGGCCAGCTGCGTGACGGCGAGATTCGGGATCAGCTCCAGCCGCTCCGCCATCAGGCTGTATTCGACGAAGGGCATCGCGGGTTCCGCCAGTACCAGGGAAGCCGGACAACGAATGCCGACCAGACAATTGCGTACCTGTTCCTCGGTCATCCGCATCGCGCTGGTCAGAGTGAGTCGCGGATCGCTGCTCCAGACGTAACCACCCTCGACCGCCCGGGTGCCGCGTGCGACCAGGATTTCGGCCGCTTCGGCCGTCAATGGCATCTGCGGATGTTGCCGGCGCGCTGCGGCCGGGGCGTCGAGATCAGGGAACACCCGCAGTTGCTTGGAATCGATCACCGAGCGATCGAGCAGCGCTGCACGCAGCAGCGCCAGCGTCTTCTCCGTGCTGGTGCTGATCGGGCCGAGGGCTTCGATCAGGAAAAGCGCGTCGACGCGTTCGGGCACGCTGGCGGCGAGCACGCTGCTGATCGCGCCGCCGAGCGAGTGGCCGAGCAGGCTGAAGCGCGCCCAGCCGAGCGCCTCGACACAGCACAGAACATCATGAAGATAATCGACATAGTGATACCAGGCGCCGCGCGGACGATGGTCGGATTGGCCGTGCCCGGGAAGATCGATAGCGACAAGATCGTAGTCAGCGAACCAGGGCGCCAATGCATCAAAACTGGCGGCATTGTCGAGCCAGCCATGAATGGCCAACAGTTTCGGGCCGGCCCGATTGCCGCTGCGACGCGCTGCCAGGCGCAGATGGGGCAGGGCGATGGCGAATTCTTCGGTTGAAGGATTCATCACTGGGCATCCCGATCAAAACTGGGCCTCGCCGCGGCGTGGCGTTCGGCGCTCTGCTGCAGGGCGTGGGCGGTCTGCGCGTCGGTCGCTGTCCATTCCGGCCAGTGCGCAGTCTGCCGTCGAATCAAGCTGGCCAGGAAGGCAGCATGGTCGGGTTCGGCGTTCAGCGCGGGAATGTACTGGAAACGCGCTCCACCCGCTGCCAGAAACCGTTCGCGTTCGCCGATGGCAATCTCTTCAAGGGTCTCGAGACAATCGACCGCGAAAGCGGGGCAAACCACATCGACGCTGCTGACGCCGGCGTTGGCGAGGCGGACCAGTTCCTGATCGGTATAGGGATGCAGCCAGCGCTCGCGGCCGACCCGCGACTGGAACGCAACGCTCCATTGGGTTGCCTCCAGCTGCAGAAGCTCGATCGTCATCCTCGCAGTTGCCAGGCACTGGCAGTAGTAGGGGTCGCCCGCGCGCAGATAGCGCTCGGGAATGCCATGGAACGAAAACAGCAGATGGCTGCCGCGGCCGTGGCGTTGCCAACTCTCGCGAATGCGCTCGGCAAGCATTTGGGCGTAGCCGGGCTCGGCGTAGTAGTCGCTGACAAATTGCAGATCGGGGATCCAGCGCCAGCGCCGAAGCCGCGCGGCCACGGCGTCGAACACCGAGCCTGTTGTTGTACCCGAGTACTGCGGATACAACGGCACGATCAGTAAGCGGCGCAGATTGCGTCCGGCAAGCTGATCGAGCACCGTGGCGAGAGACGGTTCGCCATAGCGCATCGCCAGCTGCACATCGATGCCGCGATGGTGGCAAGCGGCCAGCTGGCCTTGCACCGCCGCAGTCAGATCGCGGCTGAGGAACAGCAGGGGCGAGCCGCGTTCGGTCCAGACCTTCTGGTAGGCCCGCGCCGAGCGCGCCGGGCGAATGCGCAGGATCACCCCGTGCAGGATCATCCGCCAGAGTAGTCGGGGCAGCTCGATGACCCGTGGATCGGCAAGGAACTCGGCCAGATAGCGACGGACAGCCGAGGCCGTAGGCGCCTGCGGAGTGCCCAGATTGACCAGCACGACGGCTGCCAGCGGCGCTTGGCCATGGCTGAACTCGGCGCGGCCTTGGTATTTCATCGACTCACTCCCGTACTTTGCTGCGCTGCATACCATATCCTGTGTCGCTTGGGCGTTTCCGCCACAAGCAGTGGGACTGGCGCCCGGTTCGGCCCCGGGACCGTTCAGGGTGTCGGTTCAGGCTTTGATTTTGCGCCTCGCGCGGCTAGAATCGAAGCTGCCACGACCGCCCTCGTGGCTGACGATTACAGCAGCACATACCTATAAAAGGATCGCCCATGCGTCGCGCTGTCGAGCTCGCCGCCATTGTTGTACTTGCGCTGTGCGCTGTTCCTGCGCAGGCGGACCCTTTTGCCTACGCGATTAACCCCGACCCCGACCAGACCCAGCTGACCTATCGCCTGATCCAGGTGGATCTGGCCAGCGGAGTCAGCAGCAATATCGGGCGGATCGGCTACTTCGATGTTGAGGGCTTGGCGATTTCGCCCGATGGCACGCTCTACGGAGTCTCGGATGCCAACAAAACCCTGATCACGATTGACCCGTCATTCGGTCGCGGTACTGCGGTCGGTGTCGGCAATGGCAATCTGGGGCTGTCCGGCCAAGGCATCAGCAATGCTACACCGATGGATTTTGGCCTGACTTTCTCATGTGATGGCCGCCTATGGATGTCCTCGGACACCACCGGGCGCTTCTGGGAGGTCAACCGCAACACCGGTGAGGCGCGTTTTGTCGGATTTGTCGGGGCCAATATTTCAGGACTCGCCGGCGCGCCCGATGGTGTCTATGGCATCAGCGTCAACGCGCCACAGGGTCTGTACAAGATCAATCTCGAAACCGGCGTCGGTACCCGTGTCGGCGGACTTGGCAACACCTCGCCCTTCGTAGATGCCGGAATGGACGCCGACAGCGCCGGCAATCTATGGGCCGTGCTCGACTACAATCCGCCGCCGGACAGTCGCCCTGGCGACCTCGGCAAGCAGAGCGACTTGGTCCGGGTCGATGCGCAGACTGGCCTGATCACCTATGTGTCCAAGACCTTCCCCGAAGTCGAAGGGCTGGCCATCGGCCGCCCACCCGCCTGCGCCGTACCCAACGGGCCACCACCGGCGATTTCGGTCGTGCCGGTCACCAGTGAGCAGAGTCTCGCTGTACTTGCCCTGATCCTTCTCGGCGTAGGGATGTTCCGCTTCTACCGCAGTCAGAGCTGAGTCGGCGCGGCATGGCCGCGCAATGGCGAGCTTGCGGCGACGCTCCTTAGGCCTGATTCATCCGCCAGGCGCGATCATCTGTCTATCCAGGCGGCATTGCGCCAGCGGGTTCGATGGAACCCAGCCGGACGCCGCAAGCATTGACGCGCACACGCACACCGCAGCGTGCTCCAGACAACCAGTGGAAACCCTCCAATGACCAGAAGCCTGATGCTATTTGCCCTCCTGTGCGGCACGCTGGGCGCAAACGCCCAGGACGCCCAGCTTGAGCGTGCTGACGAAGCCATTCGTGTACTGGCCGAAATCATGCAGTCGCCGGATCGGCGTATTCCCAACGAGATGTTCTCGCAGGCAGAGGCGATTGCGGTGATACCCAATGTCGTCAAGGCCGGTCTGGTCCTCGGCGGTCGCCATGGCCGCGGCCTTATCAGTGTGCGCGGCGCCGATGGCACCTGGTCCAACCCGAGCTACGTCAGTCTGGCCGGTGGCAGCGTAGGCTTCCAGGCGGGTGTACAGGCAACCGACGTCGTGCTGGTGTTCCGTTCACGCCGTGGTGTTGATTCGATCGTCAATGGAAAATTCACCCTGGGTGCCGATGCAGCGGTCGCGGCGGGTCCGGTGGGTCGCAATGCCCAGGCACTGACCGATGGTGAGTTGAAGGCCGAGATCTACAGCTACTCGCGCAGCCGCGGACTGTTCGCTGGCGTCGCCCTCGATGGTTCGGTCATCAAGATCGACCACAAGTCCAACCAGAAAATCTACGGTAGCAAGATGACACCGCGACGGATCTTCGAGGGCGGCGTTGCCCGCGTGCCCGAGCGTGTCGTCGATTTTCGCGACCGTCTTGAGGAGCACACCGCGCAGTAATTTGCGCGCGGCAGTATCCTTGTCGTTCTGGAACATCAATGAGGTGTGGTCATGGGTAGCTTCTCGATCTGGCATTGGGTGGTCGTGCTGGTTGTGGTCCTGGTGATATTCGGCACCAAGAAACTGCGCAATGTCGGCGGTGACCTCGGCGGCGCCGTCCGCGATTTCAAGAAGGCGCTCAACACCGAAGAGTCGCCCGACAAGCTGCAGGCGGACAAGCTCGACGCCGACAAGGCCGATCCCATGGCCGCGAAAGCCGCTGAGCGCGAGAAAGCCGAGTAGTTCCGCAGCCGCGCATCGATCATGTTTGATATCGGTATCAGCGAGCTTGCGTTGATCGGGGTGGTTGCCCTGGTCGTGCTCGGCCCGGAGCGGCTGCCCAAGGCTGCGCGGATGGCCGGCGCGCTGCTGCGCCGCCTGCGCGGCAGCTGGTCCAGCCTGCGCCATGAACTGGAGCGCGAAGTGGCTGCCGATGAGCTCAAGCGCAGCCTGCGCGATGTGTCACAGGCGGTGCAGGACGCCAATCCGACCCGTGTCGTGCAGCAAGCCGCCGACGAGGTCGCGACGATTGCCCGCGACATCAGCAAGAACGATCCGACATGAGTGCTGAGGACGACGCCGAGTTGCCGTTCCTGGCGCATCTGGTCGAGCTGCGCACGCGTCTGATCAAGGCGGTCGCCGCGGTCCTGGTGGTTTTTCTCTGCCTGCTTCCGTTCGCCAACAAACTGTATGCCATCTTTGCCGGGCCCTTGCTCGCCAAGATGCCCGAAGGCACCCAGATGATCGCGATCCAGGTCGCCTCGCCGTTCCTGATCCCGATGAAACTGGCGCTTTTCACCGCCACTGTGGTTGCGATACCGGTGGTTCTGTACCAGATCTGGGCATTCGTCGCGCCGGGGCTGTATCGCCATGAGCGCCGTCTGGCCGTGCCTTTGCTGGCCTCCTCAATCATGCTGTTCTACCTCGGCTGCGCGTTCGCGTTCTTCCTGGTCCTGCCGACCGTGTTTGCGTTCCTGCAGAGCGTCGCGCCGACCGGCGTCGCGGTGATGACGGATATCGGCGAGTACTTCGATTTCGTACTGGTCATCTTCCTTGCCTTCGGTTTCTGTTTCGAAGTCCCTGTCGCCGTGATGATTCTCTCCCTGCTCGGCTGGGTCAATCATCGCCAGCTCGTCGAGGCGCGCGCCTATGTCGTCGTCGGCGCCTTCATCGTCGCTGCCGTGCTCACCCCACCGGATGTCGTCTCGCAATTGATGCTGGCGATTCCCATGTGCATCCTGTACGAAGTCGGGTTGATTGCGGCACGGATGCTGCCCTCGGGGACGCGCGCTGCTGGCGCAGAATCCTAGACCAGGGCCTGGCGAGCTGGTGATTGCGGGCTGTGGTGGACCGTGGTATCAATTCCGCGCGCGCACTTCAGCGCCTCAACCCGGAGGAATTCACCATGACCGACATGCCCCCCTCACCTCCCGCCACCTCGGGTACCGATGAAAAAACCATCGCGGCGCTCACGCACGCGTCCGGTATCTTCTTCGGCCTGATCGTGCCCCTGGTGGTGTGGTTGCTGAAGAAAGACCAGTCGCCGTACCTGGCAGAAAACGCGAAGGAAGCGCTGAACTTCCAGATCACCGTGCTGATTGCCTGTTTTGTCAGCGGCGTCCTGACGATGGTGCTGATTGGGTTGCTGATGTTGCCCCTGGTCATTCTTGCTGATGTGATTCTTTGCATCATTGCCGCGGTCAAGACCAACAACGGTGAGACCTATCGCTATCCGCTCACGCTGCGTCTGATCAAATAAGCTCGCCGCGTCATCGCCAGAATTCAGCGCGCCCCTCCGGGGGCGTTCTGTTTTACGGTCGTGCATCAAGCCAGGGAAGCTTGTCCAGATCGACATTGCCACCGCTGAGCACGATTCCGACCCGGCGTCCGGCGAACGCATCGGGGTGACGCAGAATCACCGCCAGACAGGCCGCGGCCGAGGGTTCGACGATGAGCTTCAGCCGTTCCCAGAGCAGACGCATGGCGGCCACAATCTGGTCATCGGGCGCGGTCAGCACGCGCACGCCCTCGGCCTGCATGATGGCGAAATTGATCTCGCCTATTCCGGTGCGCAGGCCATCGCAGATCGTGTCCGCGCTGGGGTTTTGCTCACGCAGCCCAGTTTGCATGGCGCGGTAGGCATCGGCGGCACCCTCGGGCTCAGCCGCGTACACCCTGATGGCGGAATTGCGCGCATGCGCCGCAATTGCGGTGCCCGACAACAGACCGCCGCCGCCGACCGGAACCACCAGGAGATCGAGATCGGGCTCGGCATCGAGAAGCTCCAGCGCAGCCGTGCCCTGGCCGGCGATCACCCGCGGATCGGTAAACGGGTGGATCATCTCTGCGCCGGTGTCGGCTTGTACACGCGCCGCGGTCTGTTCGCGTGCCAGAATATTTGCCGCGCAGAGGTGCAGGGTCGCGCCGGTTTCGCGCATGTTGGCCATTTTGATCGCCGGCGCATTTTCCGGGACCACGATGTGCGCCGGAATGCCGCGCAGACGAGCGGCCAGGCCGAGTGCAGCGCCATGATTACCGGAGGAATGGGTGAGTACACCGCGACGCGCCTGTTCGTCAGTGAGCGACAGTACGGCATTGCTGGCGCCGCGGAACTTGAAGGCACCGATGTGCTGCAGGTTTTCGCATTTGAAGAAGATCCGTGCGCCGCTCAAACGATCCAATGCCTCGGCGCTGAGCACGGGCGTGTTGCGGACCTGGCCGGCGATCCGGCGCTCGGCCGCGTGGATGTCCTCGATGGTCGGCAGTTCGGGCAGCATATTGGTACCGGCAAAGCGCAAAGATTAGCCGCATTGGTGCATAGGTGTCGCTGCTGCCGGATTTTTTCACGTAGCAGTGCGCCGGTGTCGGGTTAAACTCCCGCCGCATGTATGAAAACGACGGCGCCCAAACCGATCCCCTGGCGCAGGATTTCGCGCGCTTGCGCGAGGAACTCGACCAGGCGCTGCCCGCTCTGCTGCCACTGCTGTATGCCGATCTGCATCGGCTCGCGGCGGCCCAGCGACGACGCACGCAGGCGTCAGACACGCTCAACACCACCGCGGTGGTCAGCGAGCTCTATCTGCGCCTGATCCAGTCCGGCAGTGTGGAGGTGGCAAGTCGTCGCCATTTCTTTGCGTTGTCGGCATTGGCCATGCGCCAGATACTCACCGATCATGCGCGTCGTGCCGTGCTCAAACCCGAGGCGCGCAGCAATGACGATCTCGAAGGCCTGGTACTCGACAATCCGCAGGCCCTGATCGAGACCGACGATCTGCTGCGTCGTTTGGAGGCTTTCGATGCCCGCCTCGCACAGGTCGTGACTTGTCGCTATTTTGGAGGCTTCAGCGATCTGGAGACCGCCGAGATTCTCGGCATCACGGATCGGACGGTGCGGCGCGACTGGGACAAGGCGCGCGTCTGGATGAGCGCTGCACTCACCGGCGGCGATGCATGACGGCGGCAAGGCCGGATGATCGTGCGCTGATGGAACTGGCCGACCTGGTGGCGCTTGCCGCCGAGTCGGATGCTGCCGGCGCGGCCGCTGCGCGTGATCGACTGGCCGGCCGGTATCCGCAACTGCTGGCCGCCTTTGATCGTGCGCTGAGCGGGGCTGGTCAGAACTCGCCACTCGATCGCCCGGTATTCCGCTCAGATCCCGAGCCCGTTTCGTCCTGGGCCAGCGGAACCCGGATCGGTCCCTGGCGGATCGAGGCGATGGCCGGTCGTGGCGGCATGGGTGAGGTCTACCGCGCTGTGCGCGCCGATGGCGCCTTCGAACGCACCGTCGCGATCAAGCGCATGAGCTTAGATCGCAAGGGCTTCGAGGCCAGGTTTCGCAGCGAGCGCAACCTGCTGGCACGCCTCGATCATCCGGCGATTGCGCGTCTGCTCGATGGTGGATTGGATGCCGCAGGCGGCCCCTATCTGGTGATGGAATGGGTCGATGGCAAGGATCTTGGCGCCTGGCTGGATCGGACGGTGACACTGCCGATGCGGCTGGACCTGCTCGAACAACTGGGCGAGGCCATTGCGGCCGCGCATCGCAGCCTGGTTGTCCATCGCGATCTCAAGCCGTCGAATGTGCGCGTAGGGCCCGACGGTCGGCCCAAGCTGCTGGATTTCGGGATCGCCAAATTGATCGACAGCGAACAACCCGATGCCACCGCAACTTTCGGCCCGTTCACACCGCAATACGCGGCGCCCGAACAGTTGCTCGGTCAACCGGTTTCCACCCAGACCGACGTGCATGGTTTCGGCCTCCTTATCTACGAGGTGCTCGCCGGACAGCCGGCGTTTCCGTTGGCCAATCGCAGTGTGGCCGATGCCGTGCGCGCGATCTGCGATCAGGAAGCGCCAACACTCAGCGAGCACGCCGCTCAGCAGTCGCTGCCGTATCCGCGCCAGCGACTGCGCGGCGATCTCGATGCCATCGTGCGCCGCTGTCTGGCCAAGCAGCCGGCGCAGCGCTACGAGAGCATGTCCGAGCTGCTCGCCGATCTGCGTCGCCATCGCGCCCATCTTCCGGTGCATGCGCGAGACGGCCAATGGCGCTATCGAACCGGTCGCTGGATGCGTCGGCACTGGCTGGCCGTGAGCTTGGCCACCCTCAGCTTTGTTGCCTTGATTGCCGGCGCCAGCGGCGTGCTCTGGCAGGCTCAGGTCGCCGCACGCGAACGCGACCAGGCGCGCAGCGAGGCGCGTCTGCAGGAGGCGCTGCGCGAGCATTTTCTGCTGGTGCTGCGTGAGGCAGCCAGTGGTCAGAACGGCGATCTGCGCCAGGTGCTGGATCAGAGCGTGCTCGGTATCGACCAGCTCTACCGCGATGCACCGGAGCTTCGCCGCGACCTGATGCTCGCACTCGGCGAATTGTATTTTCATGTCGGCGACTATCTCGCCAGTCGAAAATTGCTCGAGTCCCTGGCGGCACAAACCGATCTGTTGGCCTCGCCCCTGCATCGGGCGCGCACCTACTACCAACTGGCGCTGGCGCAGACCCGGCTCGGCGATCTGGATGCTGCCGAGCATTCTCTGCAGGCCGCGAAGGCGGAGTTGTCCTTACTGCCGGCGGCGCGGGCGCTGTCGGCTGAAATCGGTATGGCCGACGCACAGCTGTTGCGCGCGCGCGGCGACTTCGCTGGCGGATTGGCCCTGCAGTTGCAGAGTGTCGAGCGCATGCGTGCCGCGCCCGAGGCGACGGCGCGCGCGCTCGGCATCGCCGAATCCAATCTCGCCATGGGCTATATGCAATCCGGCGATCTGGTCGCTGCCGAGCGCGAGAACCGGCGTGCGCTGGCGACCTGGGAACATGCAGGGTTGGCGATGAACTCGAATCTGCCGGTCGTGCTCAGCAACCTCGGCCACATCGCTGCCATGCAGGGCCGACCGCGCGCGGCGCTGGCTCACTACGACAGCGCGCTCGCCGCCACTGCGGGTGCTACCGCGCAGATGCCGAGCCATGCTGCCCTGCTCAATGCCCGTGCCCGCATTCTGATGATACTGGCGCGTGAATCCGAGGCGGCGCCGCTGGCACTGGCCGCCGAGGACATCCTGCGCGCACGTACCGGTGATGAGAGTCCGGATCGCCTGGGCGTTTTGGGTACGCGGATCGACTGTGCAATTCAGTCCGGAAAATTTGCTGAAGCGGGCGCCCTGGCCGTCACCGCCAGCAGCATTGCGCAACAGCGTCTCGCGGCCGGCCATCCGTTGCGTCTGCGCGTCGAACTGAGCATGGCGCGCCTCCTGCAACTGCAGGAAGGTGATGCCCGGGCGCTGCCGGAGTTCCGCCGAATCGCCGCCGCCCTCGCCGGCGCCCCGGCGACGCTGCGCAGCGTGCAGGTGCGCGCAGAGCTGTGGTCAGCCGAAGCCGCCCTCGCACTGGGCGAAGACCTCGAATCCATTGCGGCGCTGGCGCGCGCAAATGCCGCGCTTGACGGCTTGCAAGGCGCCGCTGGTATGGAACGGCTCGATGTTGCCAGTCTCCTTGCTCTGGTCGAACGTGACAGCAAGGGCTTTGAGCGTGCCCAGGCACTGTTGGCGAGCGAACTCGGCGCCGACCATCCGCGACTGATCTGGTTTCGTCAGCAGTGGGCGGGTCGCGCCGCTGGCTGAAGGCTTTTCGAGCGTCGCCTTGCCGGGTCGATGTCCGGATTCAAAGGTTCGAGCCGTATGCACTCCAAACATCGGAGCCGCACATGTCTCGAATCTTTCTGATCGTATTGTTCCTGCTGTTCCCCGGCCTGGGCAGGGCGGTGAACTTTTCAGTCGACAACAACAACAACAGCGGCGCCGGCTCGCTGCGCCAGGCCATCCTGGATGCCAATGCGCAAGCGGCCGGAACCCACAACATCCAGTTCAGCAATGCCTATGTTCTCGGTGCCACGATCGAGCTGCTGAGCGCTCTGCCGGTGGTCAATGCCAGCCAGGTGTCCATCCGCGGACTGGCACGCGCGCCGCGCGTGGACGGCGGCCAGACCTTTCGGATCTTTACCGCCGGTAGCAATCTGCAAGCCTTGACGCTGGAAGATATGACCCTGCTGCGTGGCGCCAGTGATCAAGGCGGTGCCTGCGTTTCAAGCGGCAGTGCCGGAACCGCAGCACAACTGACGGTCGATGGCGTGCGCATGGAGAGTTGCCGGGTTACCGGGCCGAGCCTGGTTTTTGGTGGTGCCATCGAATGGGAGCCGGCGACCGGCCTGGTCTATGTGATCGACAGCGAGTTTTTCGGCAACGTGGTCGACGTGACCAGTCCGAGCGGGCAGGGCGGTGGCGGTGCGATCTCGGCGGCCGGTGACATCTTCCTGGTCCGGACTCTGCTGCAGGAAAACGCGGTGCTTGGCCGCGGCTATGGCGGCGCCGTCTACAGCGGCGGTGCCAACAACACGTTTTCCGTTTCCGATACGCGCTTCATCAGCAATGGCGCCTCACCGGGCAGTGTCGGCTTTGGCAACGGTGGTGCGATCTACGCCTCCTGCGACAGTTGCGAGCTACTGATCGACCGCAGCTACTTTCGCGGCAATGCTGCCAATGTCGGCGGTGGGATTCTGATGCGGCGTGCCAGCGGCGAGGTCACCGACGTCTTTTTGTCGCTGACCAATTCCAGCTTCTACAACAACAGCGTGGTCGCCCAGGGTGGCGCCCTGGCGCTGTTCCTGGCGCGCCTGCGCGCGGTCAACAACACGTTCTACAACAACGACGCGGCCGCGGGCGCGCATCTGTACTTCGCCACCGGCGTCAGCATTTTCGGATTCAGCGCCAATGCGCTGGCTGCGACCTTTTCCGGTAGTGCCTGCGAAGGCACAGTCTCGGGAACCGCGAACAATGTGGCGGCCAATGCATTTGCCGCACCGGCCAGTTGCAGCGCTGCCTTGCAAACGGCGGCTCTGGCCAGTCCCAACTTCGGAACGATCTCGATCGAACAGCCCAGCACGCCCTTACCCATCATCCGATTTGACGGCAGCAACCTGATCGACGCGGCCGATAGTGCGGTGTGCGAATCTACCGATGCGCGCGGCACCACCCGACCTGTCGACGGCAATGGCGATGGGATCGCACGCTGCGATATCGGTGCGTTCGAACATCCGAGTCCAATCCTGTTCCGCAACGGCTTCGAGTAAGTCGAAGACGGCACCGGTTCACGTACAATGGCAGCGCTCCGTGAATGAGGCGCTGCCATGCACCGTAGCCGACTGGCCGGATTCATCATCGATTGCCGAACCGATCAACTGGATGCGGCGGCAAAATTCTGGGGTGCCGCGCTGGGTCTGGCAGTACTCGGCGATGACGGTCCGCGCTATGTGCGGCTCGATTCCGCCGCGCACGGGCTCACGATCGAGGTGCAGCAGGTCGCGCACGAGAGTCGCGTACATCTGGATATCGAGACCGACGATATCGAAGCCGAGGTTCGCCGACTCGAGGCCGAAGGCGCCACTCGCCACCAGCAAGGGCCGCGTTGGTGGGTGATGCAGGCGCCGACAGGGCAGCGATTCTGTGTCGTGCAGGCGCGCGAAGATCTGACCGCTGCGCCCGGGGTGCGGGTCTGGCCGTAATACGATTCGGCGGCGCTGTGCAGTGCTGCAGTCCGCTGGCGCGCCGCACGCCGTAAAGAATCTTGATCCAGCGTCATCCCGCTCGGGCATAATCGACGCATGCATGCCAATGGAACACTCGAACTTGTCCTCGTCTTCCTGATCGCTGCGGTCATCGCGGTGCCGCTGTTCCGTCGCTTCGGCCTCGGTGCCGTGCTCGGCTATCTGGCTGCTGGCGTGGTGATCGGACCCAGTGTGCTGAAGCTGGTCAGCGATACCGAAGCGGTGCTGGCGGTATCCGAACTAGGCGTTGTGATGATGCTGTTTGTCATCGGCCTGGAGTTGTCACCAGCGCGACTGTGGCTGATGCGCAGACCCGTGTTCCTGGTCGGTGGCTTGCAGGTGCTGTTGTCGGCGACGATCATCGCCGCCCTGCTGCTCAGCCAATCGCTGGGCATGAAGGCGGGCATCGTCATTGGCCTCTCGCTCGCCCTGTCCTCGACCGCGGTCGGGCTGCAGATCATGTCCGAGCGCAAGGAACTGACCACGCCGCATGGCCGCGTGGCATTCTCGGTCCTGCTGTTCCAGGACATCATCGCGATTCCTCTGCTGGCCGCCATTCCGCTGCTCGGCCAGGTCGCCGCTGGGCCGGTGGAGCCGGTCTGGCATCTGGTGCTGCGTGCGGTGGCAGTAATTCTGGCCGTGGTCTTTCTCGGTCGCGTGCTGCTGCGCTATCTGTTTCCATTCATCGCCCGCGCCGGCATCGTGGAAGTGTTTTCGGCTACCGCCCTGCTGGTGGTGGTGAGTACCGCCTGGCTGATGCAATGGGCCGGGCTGAGCATGGGTCTGGGCGCCTTCCTCGCCGGCGTGCTGCTTGCCGATTCCGAATTCCGCCACGAACTTGAATCGCATATCGAGCCCTTCAAGGGGCTGTTTCTCGGGCTCTTCTTCATTGCCGTCGGCATGGGCATTGATCTTTCACTGATCCGCGATGAGCCAATGATGCTGCTGGCTGCCACGCTGGGCTTGCTGGGGATCAAAGCACTGCTGCTGTTCGGTATTGGCCGCTGGATCGCGAGGCTGAGCGCCCGCGAATCGCTGATGCTGGCCTCGGTGCTGGCGCTCGGCGGTGAGTTCGCCTTTGTGGTGTTCGCCGATGCCTTCAAGCACGGGCTGATCGATGCCGCAGTGCGCGATCGCATGGTGGTCGTGGTCGGTCTCTCAATGGCGTTCACGCCCCTGCTGATCCTGCTCGCCAGCCATTGGCTGAAATCCATACCCGAGGTCAAGCCCAAGCGCGAATTCGACCGGATCGAGGATGACACGCCGCGCGTCATCATCGCCGGCTTCGGCCGCGTCGGCCAGATCATCGCGCGCATGCTGCGTGCCCAGAAAATACCGTTCACTGCATTGGAGAACAGCGCCGAACAGGTCGAGTTCTCACGCCGGTTCGGCAGCACGATCTACTACGGTGACCCGGCCAGGCCCGATCTATTGCGCGCCGCGCGAGCTCAACATGCCGAGGTTTTTGTGCTCGCGACCGATGATCCCGAGGCCAATATCCGCACCGCGCGGGTGGTCAAGCGGGCGTTTCCACATCTGAAGATCTACGCGCGGGCGCGCAATCGTCAGCATGCCTTCAAGTTGATGGACATGGGCGTTGCCTCGGTCACCCGCGAGACTTTTCTGAGTTCGATCGATATGGGCCGGCAGATCATGGAGTCCCTCGGCGTGCCGCCCGAGTTGGCGCGCGAGCGCGCCGAGACTTTCCGTGTGCACGACGAAGAGATCCTGCAGCAGCAGTACTTGATCTATGACGACGAGGCCGCCCTGGTTGCTTCGGCGCAGCAGGCGCAGGCCGATCTCCTGCGCCTGTTCGACGCCGATGACCGCGGCAGCGGCAAGAACTGATCGCAGCCGTTCACGGTCAATCCTGGTGTGGGGTTTCCTCGAGGTAGGTATACGCGGTCAGTCCGGCTTCGAGGTCCGCGGCAATCCGCTCGGACATCGGCGCGTCCAACTTTGCGGCGGCGATGCGGCTTCGAAACGCCGCGCGTAGCCATTCGACATCGAAGCCAACATAGCCAAGCACCTTATCCGAGGTGTCACCGCGGCGCGCCTTGGAAAGCTCGAATCCGTCCTCGTGCAGCCGGACATCCACGGTGTCGGTATCGCCGAACAGGTTGTGGATATCGCCGAGCGTCTCCTGATAGGCGCCGACCATGAAAAATCCGAGCCGGTAATTTTCGCCGTGGCGCAGACTGTGCAGGGGCAGGCTCGCATCGACACCCTCGGAGTCGACGTACTGGTCGATGCGGCCATCGGAGTCGCAGGTCAGATCAGCAATCACGCCATGCCGTGTCGGCGCCTCGTCCAGACGATCGATCGGCACGATCGGAAACACCTGGTCGATCGCCCAGATATCCGGCATCGACTGGAACACCGAAAAATTGACGAAGTATTTGTCGGTGAGTTTTTCATTGAGGTCATCGAGGGCCTGTCGATGCGATCGCTCGTCCGGCTTGAGGCGCGCACGTACCGCATGCGCGATCACGTGGAAAATCTCATCGAGCGCCGCGCGCTCGGCCAGTCCAATATTGCCCAGAGCGTAAAGCGACTGACCCTCGGCGAGAAAATGCAGCGCCTCGTGGTACAGCTCCAGCGGTGGACGCTGATCGATCGCGCCTTGGATTTCACGCAGATGTTGCAGCGCGTGTGACTCTCCCTCGGAGGCCGGCGGCACACGGCCGACCGGTGCCGCTTCAACCTCACTGACATTGGCCACCAGTACCGCATGATGTGCGGTCATCGCACGACCGGCTTCGGTGATCAGATGCGGTGGCGCGATGCCGTGTTCGCGACAGGCCTCGGCGACTGGTTGCACGATTGTGGTGGCGTACTGGTCGAGTCCGTAATTGATCGAGCAGTAGCTGCGCGAGCGCGTCCCCTCGTAGTCGACACCCAGGCCGCCGCCGACATCCAGGTAACGGATGTCGAAGCCGAGCTTGTTGAGCTCAACGTAGTAGCGCACCGCCTCGCGCATGCCGCCGGCGATATCGCGGACATTGGAGATCTGCGAGCCCATATGGAAATGCACCAGCTTGAGCGCGTGATCAAGTTTGTGTGTGCGTAATTCATCGAGCAGGTTCATCAATTGGCCGGGATTGAGGCCGAACTTCGCTTTGTCTCCGCCGGTGTTCTGCCACTTTCCACCAGCGATCGAGACCAGACGCATACGCACACCGAGCAGGGGATCGACGCCCAGCGCACGCGCCTCCTCGATGACCAGTTTCAATTCACTGGGCTTTTCGATGACGATGAAGACATCTAGGCCCAGCTTGCGTCCGATCAGGGCCAGACGGATGTATTCGCGATCCTTGTAGCCATTGCAGATGACCACGCCGCCGCGCGACAAGGCCAGCACCGCGATCAGCTCCGGTTTGCTGCCCGCTTCCAATCCGAATCCCGCGCCACCGCTGGCGACCAGTTCGCCAGCAACGCTCTGGTTCTGATTGACCTTTATTGGGTATACCGCGGTGTAACTGCCGTCGTAGCGATTGGCCTGCATGGCGCGAGCAAAGGCCTGCTGCATGCGGGTGCGCTTGTCCGAAAGAATGTCGGTGAAGCGCAGCAGGATCGGCAACTTGAGTCCGGCAGCCTCGGCCGCGCGCACGACGTCGGGCAGCGCGATTGAGGCGCCGGTACTGCCCTTGGGGCACATGCGCACCTGGCCGGCCTGATCGACGTCCACATAACCTTCACTCCAATGCGGAATCGAGTAGGTGTGGCGGGCGCGATCAATATTCCAGTCGCTCATGGCGGATACTCCAGTGGATAAGGGCGAAGTGAAGCGGTGCATCGGGCCTCGCGGCTGCGCCCGCGACCGGCTTGGTGGATGAAGGACCAATGGCTGCTGAACGACTGCGGGCTTCGATCCACAACGGGGCGCAGCCATCAGTATGCTTAACAAGATGCAGCGGATCGACCGGTCGTGGCTGCGAAGCGGCTCTGCCTGCCCCGTCATCTGCGTTGGCGAGGCGGACCCATTGTAGCTGCCCGCCTGCTGTGTGGATGACAAGACGATGGCATCCGCGTGGCCCTGGCCTGTAGGCGCGCTTGCCGACTTCTGTCAAATATTGCTGTCGCCCTCAAATTTCCGCTCCGAATGTGCTCCGGGTCGCTACAATCGCGCCCCAATCAAGACATTCCGCTGGAGCGCGAAATGAGCCTCAACACGAACTGGTTTTCCGAGCCCCATGAGCATTCCGGCTCGGCGATCTCGTTTCGGATCAAAGAAAAGCTGCACGAGGAGACGACCCCGTTCCAGCGCATCGAAATCTATGCAACCACCGATTGGGGCAACCTGATGGTGATCGACGGCTGCGTGATGCTGACCACACGTGACAACTTTCTCTACCACGAGATGATGTCGCATCCGGTGCTGTACACGCATACCAGCCCCAAGCGCGTGGTCATCATCGGCGGTGGTGATTGCGGCACCCTGCGCGAAATTCTCAAGCACCGTGAAGTCGAGTCGGTCGTCCAGTGCGATATCGATGAGCGGGTCACCCGCTTGGCCGAGCAGTATTTTCCCGAGCTGTGCGATTCCAACGACGACCCGCGCGCCAAGCTCATGTTCGACGACGGCATCGCCTACATGAAGTCGCTCGATCCCGAATCGGTCGATGTTGTGATTGTTGATTCGACCGATCCGGTCGGACCTGCCGAGGGCTTGTTCAACCAGTCGTTCTACGCCAGTTGCCTGAAGGCATTGCGCCCCGGCGGCATCCTGGTGCAACAGAGTGAGTCGCCCCTGGTCCATGTCGATCTGATCAAGGCGATGCGCAGCGCCATGCGCAATGCCGGCTTCGACAGCCTCAAGACCTTGCCATTTCCACAGCCCTGCTATCCGACCGGATGGTGGAGTTGCACGATGGCACGCAAGCACCTGGATCTCGGCACCTTCCGCGAGCGTGGCGCTTCGACCAAGCAGTTCACCACCCGCTATTACAATGTGGACACGCACAAAGCTGCGCTGGCGACGCCGGAATTTCTCAGCGATGCCCTTGGCGACTGAGCGCACACGGGTAGCCCTCGCAGCCGCCGCCGCGGTGCCGGGTTTTCCGTCTAGCCAGTTGCTGAGCGCACGTCCGCCGCTGGCTGGCACGCCGAAGTGCCAGCCGTCTCTTGTCGAGGAAAATTACCGCCCCATGATGCTGATCCGTGCCGTACTTGCCTGCTTTATTCTGACGTCTGCTGCTGTCGATGCGGGCGAAACCCATCCCGGACAGCGCGCCCTGCTGCGCGAACTGGCGGCCGAGACCGGCGCCGATCGCGAGACGCGTGCCGAGTGGAAGGCGCTGCTCGATGCGGCGCACTATCAGCAATCAGTGATTGATGCGATCAGTCGACCCGCCGAGGCCACCAAGGCCTGGCGCGACTACCAGAAAATATTTCTGACCGAGCAACGCCGGCGCGATGGCGCCAAATTCTGGGAAGAAAACCGCGCCCTGCTCGATCAGGTCAGCGCACAGACCAGTGTGCCCGCCGAGCTTATCGTCGCCATCATTGGCGTCGAGACCAGTTATGGCCGGATCACCGGAAAGTACAAGGTGATCGATGCGCTGACCACGCTCGGTCTTTACTATCCCCCGCGCGCACCGTTTTTCCGCGGTGAACTCAAGCAGTTCCTGCGTCTGCCCGCCGAACGTTTTCCGCTGGGGCGCGATCAGGTGACCGGCTCCTATGCCGGTGCCATGGGCTGGGGACAGTTCATGCCGACCAGCTTCGCCAACTGGGCGCGCGACTACGACGCCGATGGCAAGATCGATCTGTGGAACTCCCGCGCCGACATCATCGCGTCGATCGCCAACTATTTTGTCCAGCATGGCTGGGCTACGGGCGGACCGGTAGCCGAGCGGGCCGTGCGCCGGGCCGATGCCGAGCTGCCCGAGCTGAAATCCACCGAGACCTTGCACACGGTGCAGTCGCTGGCCGACCGTGGTTTCAGCGTGTCGGCAAAGCGCGAACCAGAGCGCGCCGCCACCTTGCTGGTGCTTGAGGGCACCGAAGGCACCGAGCACTGGATCACCTACCAGAACTTCTATGTGATCTCGCGCTACAACCGTTCGCCGATGTACAGCCTGGCGGTCTACCAGTTGGCCCAGCAGCTTGCCGCTGACCAGGCCCAGCGCGCGCTGCGATGAGTAGCGCGCGTCAGCGGGTCAGTGGCGCCGTTGCGCTGATGCTCTGCCTGCTGCTCGGCGCCTGCGGACAGCGCAATGTGCGTGAGCTGCCCGAGCCGCGCAAAGGCCACGCGCCTTCCCATGCTGGCGCAGCCGATCGTGACGCCGCGCCGATTACGCCGCGCGATGTCAGCAATGTGCCCGATGCCGTGCCGCGGATCGAACCGCGTGCGCGATACGGCAATCACTCGCCGTATACCGTACTCGGCCGCACCTATCAGGTGCTGCCCACCGCCGAGAACTACGTCGAGCGCGGCATCGCCTCCTGGTACGGCACCAAGTTCCATGGTCGTCTGACCTCCAGCCGCGAACCCTACGACATCTACGAGATGACCGCCGCGCACAAGACGCTGCCGCTGCCGACCTATGTGCGGGTTACCCATCTGGAGAACGGCAAGAGCGTAGTGGTGCGGGTCAATGATCGTGGCCCCTTCCATGAGAATCGCATTATCGATCTCAGCTACGCCGCGGCCGTGCGTCTGGGTGTGCAGGCGAAAGGCACCGGGCTGGTCGAAGTGCGCGTCATCGATCCGGCCGATCCCGGTCAGGAATCGACCGTAGTGCGCCCGCGCATCGGCCTGCATCGGGTCTACGTTCAGGTCGGAGCCTTCAATGACCGCGATAATGCGCGGCGCGTGAAGGATCGCCTCGAGGAGCTCGGCTTCGAGCGGGTTTTCCTCGATCGTGTGGTCAGCTCAGGGCATGTGCTGCATCGGGTCCGCATTGGCCCGACGCGCGACACCGCTGAAGCCGACGCGCTGACCGCGCGCCTGGCCGAACATGGGATGACCAGCGTCGCAATCTCGATCGACTGAACTGCACCGCCCGAACGAACACAGAGAGAACCCGGATACATGAAATTTTTCGCTGTACTGCTGTCGTCACTCGTTGCCTCCGCCGCGTTCGCGCAGACCCCGGCTCCCGCCGTTCCCATGCCGAGCGCGCCTTCGGTGCCGATGCCGCCACCGCCGAGTTTGACGGCGCGAACCTGGGTCCTCGCCGATTATCTGACCGGTCGCGTGCTCGCCGAAAAGGGCGCTGACGAGCGTGTCGAACCTGCCTCGATCACCAAGATCATGACCTCGTACGTGGTCTCCGCCGAGATGCGCGCCGGCAAGATCAAGATCGACGACAAGGTATTCATCAGCGAACACGCCTGGCGCAATGGCGGCGGTGGTACCGATGGCTCGACGAGCTTCGTCCCGCTCAATGCCTCGGTGCCGCTGCGCGACCTGCTGATGGGCATGATCATCCAGAGCGGCAACGATGCCGCAATCGCTCTGGCCGAGCATGTCGCCGGCAGCGAGGCGACGTTCGCGGCGCTGATGAACCAGTACGCCCAGCGTCTGGGCATGACGGCAACAAACTACGTCAATGCCAGTGGCCTGCACGACCCCAACCACTACACCACGGCGCGCGATATCGCGATCCTCTCGCGTGCCTTGATCCGTGATTTTCCCGATGACTATGCCGCGTATGCGTTGAAGGAATTCACCATCAATGGCATTACCCAGCACAATCGCAATGCCCTGCTCTGGCGTGATCCCAGCGTCGATGGCATCAAGACCGGGCACCACAAGGAAGCGGGCTACTGCCTCGCTGCGTCGGCCAAACGCGGCGAGACGCGGCTGATCAGCGTGATCATGGGTACCAGTGGCGAAAAGGTGCGCGCCAACGAGACTCAGGCCCTGCTCAACTACGGCTTCGGTTTCTTCGAAACCCACAAGGTGTACCTCAAGGGCGCCACGATCGCGACGCCGACGCTTTGGCGTGGCGCGGTCGAGAAGGCCAGTGTCGGTGTGGCCCAGGACGCCATGGTGACTATTCCGCGCGGTGGCTATGAGCGCCTCAAGGCCACGATGAATGTACGCAAGCCGCTGGAGGCACCGCTGCAGAAGGGCGAAGAACTCGGCGCTGTGGTCATCCATCTCGATGGTGCTGAAGTGCTGCGTATGCCCCTCGTGGCCACCGCGGATTTTCCGGAAGGCGGTTTTTTCAGCCGGCTTTCCGACACGATCTGGCTGTGGTTCGATGATGGCGAGTAGCTGGCCGGTGCGGTGCCGCCGGACGGGCGTGCTTGTCCAGCGGCGTTTTGCCCCAAAATAGGACTGACGGCGCACTTCAGTGCCGCACTTCAGCCCCGACTACAGACCATGACATCGACCGACAAGGCGCAAGGTTTCAGTTTCCCCGGAATGTTCGACATCACCGCCTTCGGCCAGGCCGATGCCGGGCTGGAGTCGTTGTTGCCTGAACTGGTCGAGGCCGGCGGCGTAGCCGTGCTCGCCGGCTCGCAGCGCGCCCGCCCGTCGAGTGCCGGCCACTATGTCGCGGTGACTTTGAGCTTTCTCTGCCCCGATCGCGCCACCCATGAGGCGATCTACGCCCAGGTGCGCGCGCATCCGGCGGTGAAGTGGACGCTGTGAATGACGCACCGGCCTGTGCCGCCGCGCCGGCACGGACAGGGCCGCTGGGCTTGTCGACGCTGATCGTCCGCGACCTCGGCCGCCGACCCTATGAGCCCGTGTGGCGGGCGATGCAGGCCTTCACCGATGCGCGCGCGGCCGACACCGTAGATGAACTCTGGCTGCTGCAACACGACCCGGTATTCACCCTTGGCCAGGCCGGCAAGCCCGAACACGTGCTTGATGCTGGCGACATTCCACTGCTCGCGGTCGATCGCGGCGGCCAGGTCACCTACCACGGTCCCGGACAGATCGTCGCCTATCCGCTGCTCGATCTGCGCCGGCTCGGCATCGGAGTCAAGGACCTGGTCTGCCGGATCGAGCAGGCCATCATCGATACCTGCAGTCACTACGGCGTCCAGGCCGAGCGCCGCAGCGGCGCGCCCGGCGTCTATGTTGGCGCCGCCAAGATCGCCGCGCTCGGCCTGCGCGTGCGCCGCGGCTGTTCGTTCCACGGCCTGGCCTTCAATATCGCCATGGATCTGACGCCGTTCCAGCGCATCAATCCCTGCGGTTTTCAGGGCCTGCGGGTAACCCAAATGCTAGACTGCGCAGGAACGAGCGACCTCGCCGCGGTACAACAGGTACTCTGCGAGGCGCTGGCGCGCGGCTTCGGTTTTCACTGCGAACCGGGTCCGTCACGGCTATCAGTCACAGGAAATCCATGAACGAGCCCAGTGCCAGCAAATCCATTCCGATCAGTTTGGTCGATGCGAGCGCATCCCACGAACTGACGCCGGGCGCCAAGCAGATCGCGCGTGACAAGATCGCGCGCAATCCGGTGACCTTTGACGCCGAGCGTCCTCTGTTGCGCAAGCCCGACTGGATCCGCGTGCGGATCCCCAGTTCGAACGCGGTGTCACAGCTCAAGGCCAAGCTGCGCGCCAATTCGTTGGCGACCGTCTGCGAGGAAGCCAGCTGCCCGAACATCCACGAATGCTTCTCCAAGGGCACGGCAACCTTCATGGTGCTCGGCGAAGTGTGCACGCGGCGCTGTTCGTTCTGCGATGTCGCGCATGGTCGGCCCAAGCCCCCCGATGCTGCCGAGCCGCTCAATCTGGCGCGCACGATTGCCGATATGCAGCTGCGTTACGTGGTGATCACATCGGTCGATCGCGACGATCTCAACGATGGCGGCGCCCAGCACTTCGCTGATTGCATCCGCGAAACCCGCGCGCTCAGCCCAGGCATCCAGATCGAGATCCTGACCCCCGATTTTCGCGGCAAGGGCCGCATGGAGCGCGCACTGGCCGCGCTCGCGGCGTCGCCACCGGATGTGTTCAATCACAACCTCGAGACCGTGCGGGCGATCTATCGTGAAGTGCGGCCAGGTGCCGACTACGACTGGTCGCTGCGCCTGCTGCAGACCTTCAAGGCCGCGCATCCAACGGTGCCAACCAAGTCCGGCATCATGCTCGGCCTCGGCGAAACCCTCGAGCAGATCCTGGAGGCAATGCGTGATCTGCGCGCGCACGATGTCGACATGATCACCATCGGTCAGTACCTGCAGCCCTCACGCCACCATCACCCGGTAGAGCGCTACTGGACGCCGGAAGAATTCAAAACGATTGAAACGCTGGGCTACGAAATGGGCTACCGTCATGTCGCTTCCGGCCCGCTGGTGCGCAGTTCCTACCACGCTGACGAGATGGCGCACGCTGCGGGTGTAACCTGACCTTCAGCACACCCGGCCTGCACCATTCCGTGCTGTCATGTGAATGGAATTGCGTATTGCCGATTTAACCGGAACCTTTTCACCGCAACCTGCTCCAATCCCCAACTACCGCTCCCGCACCGGAACCGCCATGAATACTCGCCTCAGCTTGCTCCTCGTGTTGGTCATCGGATCGCTCGGCATGGTGCCGGGGCATGCCGATGCGCCACCGGCCAAGGCGAGCTTGGGGCTCAGCCCTACCGAAGATCTCGGCAATGCGGCCCTGTGGGCGACGCGCTTTCTGACCCGCTTCCATTACAAGCGCGTGCCGCTTGACGATGCGATGTCGGCGCGCATTCTCGATCGCTATATCGATTCACTGGATGGCGATCGGATGATGTTCCTGGGTTCGGATATCGGCGAATTCCGCAGCTACAGCGATGCGCTGGATGATGCCATCTTCGATCAGAAGCTCGACCCGCCGTTCGTGATCTACCGGCGCTACCTTGAGCGTATCGGCGAGCGCACCGCGTATGCGCGCGCGTTGCTCGGCAAGAGTTTCGATTTCAGCGTGGATGAGAACTACAGCTACGACCGCGAGGACGCGGCCTGGGCGACCACTGAGGCCGAGTTGAACGAACTTTGGCGCCTGCGCGTCAAGAACGACTGGTTGCGCCTGAAGCTTGCCGGGAAGGAAGACAAGGCAATCGCTGAGACGCTCGACAAGCGTTACCGCGGGTATACCGAGCGGCTGGGTGATCTCGATGGCGAGGACGTTTTCCAGACCTTCATGAATGCCTACACCCAGGAAATCGAGCCGCATACCAATTATCTGTCGCCGCGCAGTTCGGAGAACTTCAATATCCAGATGCGCCTGTCGCTCGAGGGTATTGGCGCGGTGCTGCAGCGTGAGGACGAGTACACGGTGGTACGCCAGGTCGTGAAGGGCGGACCAGCCGGCAAAAGTGGCCGGATCAAGGTCGGCGATCGCATCATTGCGGTGGGTCAGGGCAGCAAGCCGGTGATGACCGAGGTGATCGGTTGGAAGGTCGATGATGTCGTCGAGCAGATCCGCGGCAAGAAGGGAACGACCGTGCAGCTCGATGTGCTACCGGCTGACGCCGGTGTCGACGCCAAGGCCGAACGTATCGTGCTCGTGCGCGAGAAGGTCAAGCTGGAGGACCAGGCCGCCAAGAGCTCGCTGATCGAGATCGGCAGCAAGCCGGGTGTTGCGGGCGCCGACAAGTCGGCGAGCCCTGCGCCCCTGCATCGGATCGGCGTCATCAATCTGCCGACCTTCTATCATGATTTCGAAGGCGCTCGCCGCGGTGATCCGGATTACCGCAGCTCGACGCGCGATGTGGTCAAGTTGATCGACAAACTCAAGCTGCAGAAGATCGATGGTCTGGTTATCGATCTGCGCGACAACGGCGGCGGTTCGCTGACCGAGGCGACCGATCTGAGCGGTCTATTCATCCGCAAGGGCCCGGTTGTGCAGGTGCGTGATGCTCAGGGTAGGGTGAGTCTTGAAGAAGACCGCGATGCCGCGATTGCCTGGGATGGCCCGCT
Organism: Lysobacterales bacterium; assembly: GCA_043738015.1. Classification (GTDB taxonomy): domain Bacteria; phylum Pseudomonadota; class Gammaproteobacteria; order Xanthomonadales; family Ahniellaceae; genus 0-14-3-00-62-12. The sequence goes on along the minus strand of JAYSZM010000050.1, from coordinate 10,777 downwards.
GGCCGTCGTGATCGATCGCCAGTCGGCCTCGGCTTCGGAAATTTTCGCCGCTGCGATGCAGGACTATGGTCGCGCCCTGATCATCGGCGAAACCAGTTTCGGCAAGGGCACGGTGCAAAACCTCGTCGATCTCGACAATATCGCGCAGAACGAATCCGCCAAGTACGGCCAGCTCAAGATGACCGTGGCGCAGTTCTTCCGCATTGATGGCGGCAGCACCCAGCACAAGGGTGTGGTGCCCGACGTGCTCTATCCGCAGACTTGGGATCCCAAGGAGTTCGGCGAGAGTTCGCTCGACAATTCACTGCCATGGACCTCGATCAAGGCGGCCACCTTCGAGCGATCGGGTGATCTGCATCCGCTGGTGCCACTGCTGACCGCGCGCCACGAAGCCCGGGTCGCCAAGGACAGGGAATTCAACTGGTGGCTCGACGACCTGGTCGAGTATCGCAAGCAGCGCGAGCAGAAAGAACTTTCCCTGCTTGAAACCACCCGGGTCGTCGAGCGCAATGCACAGGAGAGCAAGCGCGCCCTGCGTAAGAAGGAGCGCGCTGCGGCGGGACTTGCCGAGAACAGCGCAGAAGCCAAAGCCGACGATGGGCTGCAGGCTGATGAACGTCGCGTCGCCGACCTGGCCAAGCCTGATGAGGACGAGACCCCGCATTTCCTGGTCAACGAAGCCGCCCACATCCTTGCCGATGCGATTGATCTGCTCGCCTCGGATCAGCGCCTGGCTGAGCGCGTCAAGAGTTTCGATCCGGTCGACAACGCGATCGACTGAGCGCTGGACGCCAAGCCGTTTCCCCTCTGCCACCTGGTGAGGGGGCGAGGGCGATAGCCCAGGCTACGGATTTCCCGCCGAGCAACTCGACGCATCCGCGCAGCGCCCGCTCTATCCGCGCTGGGCTTGGGCTGCTGCGATCAGGCGTAGCGCTGGCTCAGCATTTCGAAGATCGCACGCAGGCCCAGGGCTTCGCCGCCGCGCGGCCGTCCCGGTCGATCGGCGTCGTTCCAGGCGTAGGTATCCAGATGCAGCCAGGGCAGCTCAGCGGGCACAAAACGCTGCAGATAGAGCGCCGCCGTGATGCAGCCGGCATAGCGCGAGGGCCCACTGTTGGCGATGTCGGCGATGCTCGAATCCAGCATCGACAGATACGGCTGCCATAGCGGCATCGGCCAGATCGGATCCTGCACCTTGCTGCCGGCATCGACGGCAGCTTGGCGCAGCGCATCGTCATTGCTGAACACCGGCGGCAGATCGCCGCCAAGGGCAACCCGGGCGGCGCCGGTCAAGGTAGCGAAATCGATCATCAACTCGGGTGTGGATTCTGCTGCATACGCGAGTGCGTCGCAGAGCACGACGCGGCCCTCGGCATCGGTATTGTCGATCTCGACGCTGAGTCCCTTGCGGGTGGCGATGACTTCGCCCGGACGGTAGGCATTGCCGCTGATTGCGTTCTCAACCGCCGGAATCAGCAGTTGAAGTTGAATCGGCAAGCCGAGCCGCATGATCAGTTCGGCCAGTGCGATTGCATGCGCGGCACCGCCCATATCCTTCTTCATGTTGCGCATGCCGTCGGCGGCCTTGATATCCAGGCCGCCGGTGTCGAAACAGACGCCCTTGCCGATCACCGCCACCCGTGGGTGCGCGGGATCTCCCCAGCGCAGTTCAAGCAGACGCGGTTCGCGATGACTGGCGCGACCGACCGCATGGATGGCTGGGAAATTGTCCCTGAGCAAGTCCTCGCCGACCCACTCGCGGTAAATGCCGCCATACGCACCGGCAAGCCGGCGCGTCTGCTCGGCGAGTTCGGCCGGACCCATATGCTCGCTCGGCGTATTGACCAGGTCGCGAGTCAGTGTTGACGCGCCGATCAGGGCGTCGAGCCGGGCAACGTCTACGCCGGATGGCGTCAATAACCGCGCCGGTGCGCGGCGCGGCTGTCGATAGCGCTTGAACTGATAGCTGGCGAGTCCGAATCCTAGCGCCGCATTGAATGCATCGAGTGGAAGTCCCTGATCGCTGAGCCGATATTCACCGGGTGGCAGCTGCATCGGCAAGGCAGCCAGTGCATACACATCATCGGCCGAGCCCACGCCGACCAGCACCGACTCGATACGGCCATCGACGCCCGGCACCAGGCAATGGGTGCCCGGCAAGGCGGTGAATGCTGTCGCCTGCACCCACTGCTGCTGCGCAGGCGAGGCAGCCGATAGCCACACCGGCAATTGCCTGGGGTTGACGGCGACTAGGGGGCATGCAGACATGTGGGCATCCTTTCGACTGCGCCGGGGTAGGAATCCAGCCAATGACAGAGTTCGGCGAGATCGCGAATTTCGAGATCCGGTCGCTCGGCATGTGGCCACTCGCGGCCCTCGCGGTTGAGCCATACCGCAAACATGCCGGCACGCTTTGCGCCCAGCACGTCCATGTCGGGATCATCGCCGACATGGGCAATCGCCGCAGCGGGCAGGGCCAATGCCGCGCAGGCTGCCTCAAAGATGCGCGGCTCCGGCTTGGCCGCACCGATATCGCGGGCTGAGATCCGGCTATGGAACAGATGTGCCAGTCCAATCCGTTCGAGGTCGGCATTGCCATTGCTCAACGAGATCAGCGGCAGGCGCGCATGCAGATGCTGCAGAGCGGCGTGCGCATCGGCGTACAGTGTCACCTGGTTGCGCGCGTGGAAAAAAATCTCGAAGGCACCATCGACCAGGGCCTGTTGCTCCGGGTGATCGCCAATCAAGGCGTACAGCGAGAGTCGGCGTTGCTCGGTGTAGTCGTGCGCCAGATGCGGATTTTCGACCGCTACACTATCGCGCAGCGCGCGCATGCGCGCGATCGACCAGTCACTGGCGACATGCGGCAGGCGCGCGCTCAGCCAGCCATGCAGGCTGCGTTCGGCCTCGATGATGATCGGCGCGATCGGCCACAGTGTGTCATCGAGGTCCAAGCTGATCGCGCGGATCATGGGTCGCGTTCGGCCGCTTTAGCCGTGGCCGCAGCAGCCGCTGCATCGGCCGCCGCAGGTGCCGAATGGAGCGCAATGCCGGTCGGCAAACTTGTCGCGCCCGCTGTATCCGGGGCTGCGGCCTCCAGCATCGCCAGCAGCTTCTGCTCGCGGCTAGCGAATATCTCGTTGAGCATGTCGGCTTCGCGGATCGGCAACAATTTCTTGCGCTGCATCGCGAGTCGTGAGGGTCGATCGGTGCGCAGGAAACGCAGATAGCGTCCAACCAGGCTGGTGCTGCCCTCGCCCTGGCGATGCACCACATAGATTGGCGTCGCCAGTAGGTACTCGCCCTGTTTTACATTGCTGCGCGTGGCCGGCACCCCTTCCAGTCGCAGGCGCTTGAGCTTGGAGTTGTTCAGCGCATTCGACAAGCCAGTGACCGCCAGCCCATTGGGATCGATTGCGATTGAGGCCTCGAGTTGGGCGGTATTGAGATACCAGCGCTCGGCAGCAACCGGAATATTGCCGCGCCCGAACAGCGCCTTGCGCAGCCCGTACTCGATGCCATCGGTAGGGCCGGCTACCGCATTGAGGTGAATCGGCCCAGCGCGTCCGCCGATCTGGTCCCAGTTCTTGATGCGTCCCGCATAGATATCGCGCAGATCGCGCAGACTGATATTGCTGACCGGGTTGCCCGGATGGGTGATCGCGACGATGGCCTCCCAGGCGATCGGAACAAACACCAGGGGTTGCTCCTTGATATTGGCCGCATGCATATCGCGGGCGCTCAGGGCCATGCTGGCGCGGCCCTCGGCCACCGCCTCGATCGCGCTGATCGTGCTCAGCTCGCTGAGCTGGATGGTGACATTTTCCTGCATCAGGAAACTGGCTGCAGTATCAAGCCCAAGTGCGCGGATCGACACGATGTCGGCGCGCGCGTCGATCACCATCTGGGCCATCGTGGCAGGCGCCGCGGCGACCAACAGAATTACCAGCGCAAGAACATGCTGAACAGGACGAACCAACACGGCAAAAGCCCACAAATGTAAGGCGCAAACCTTAGCACGGGCCGCTGCACTGGCGTGTCAAAGAGCGGAGCGGAGACGCTCCACCAAGTCAGCGTCTACTCCATCAACACATAGAACGCGCGACGACCGCGGACGACGGTCAGCAGCAGCTGCCCCGACGCGGCCTGCAGGCGTGATTCAAGTTCGGAAAGATTGCGCACGTTGACCTGGTTGACCGCGGCGATCAGGTCGCCTTCGGCGAGCCCGTTGCGTGCAGCGCGGCCGGCACTATCCAGTTTGGCGATCAGCACGCCGTTCAGGCCCTTGCGCCGCAGTTTCTCGCCGAGGTCGCTCAACTGCGCACCCTGCAGGCGTGGATCGAGTTCGCGCCCGGCCTGCTCGCGGATTTCCTCGGGCTTCAAGACGGTCGAAAGGGTCAGCGGCTTCTTGTCACGGACCACGCCCAGGAAAACCTGCTTGCCGACCGGAAGCAGTGCCTCGGTATTGACCAGGTCGGCGCTGGTCGCGATGCGCTTGTCATTGAGCGCCACGATGACATCGCCAGTCTTGAGCCCAGCAGTCGCTGCTGCCGAGCCGGCGCTGACCTGGGTCACCAGGGCGCCGCGCGGAGATTGCAGACCGAGCAGGGGCGCCAGTTCCTCATCGACATCCTGGCTGTCGACGCCCAGCGAACCCCGTCGCACCGCGCCAAACTTGAGCAGTTGGCGCATCACATCGGCGGCCAGCATCGAGGGGATCGCAAATCCTATGCCGACATTGCCGCCCGAGGGCGAGAAGATCGCGGTATTGATGCCGATCAGCTCGCCGCGCAGATTGACCAGGGCGCCACCGGAATTTCCGGGGTTGATCGAGGCATCGGTCTGAATGAAATTCTGTACGCCCAGGCCCTGCAGGCCCGAGCGACCGAGCGCGGAGACGATGCCACTGGTGACGGTCTGTCCGAGTCCAAACGGATTGCCAACCGCAACCACGAAATCACCGACACGCAACTTGTTGGAATCGGCCAGCGGCAAAGCCGTCAGGCGCTCAGCTGGAATGCGGATCAGGGCCACATCCGAATCGGGATCGGTGCCAACCAGGCTGGCCTTGAGGGTCCGGCCATCATTGAGCGTGACCGAGATGTCATCCGCGCCATCGACCACATGGTTGTTGGTCAGCACATAGCCTTCCGCCGCATCAACGATCACGCCCGAGCCGAGCGACTGCTGTACGCGCTCGCGCGGCATGTTCGGCAGGCCGAAGAAATGCTGGAAAAACGGATCATTGGCAAACGGGTCACGGACCTTGACCCGCGTCTTCGAGTTGATATTCACCACCGCCGGGGTGATCCGCTCGATCATCGGCGCCAGCGTCGGCAGTTGCTGGCCGTCGACCGCGACCGGCAGATCGGCCTGGCTCGCGCCGGCCATCAACGTGAACGCCAAGGCGAGGCAGTGCCGGCCCAACGACCGTGTTCGCGTCGGCACGCGGCCGTGACCTGGCAGGAGGGCGGGCATCGGATGGCTCATCGGCTTGGGGATCTCAGTGGAAAGGGCGCAATACAAGATGGGGTCGGCCGCGACGACGATCAAGCAGATTGGAACTTCGGCGGCCAAGGCTAAGCAACTTGGACCCAATGACGGCGGCCGCAGTTCCGACCCCGGTGCGGCCCCTTCTGATGGTCATGGTTGCCCGCTGCCGGACTTGACAAGGGTCGCGCCCGCGCAGGTACGGGAGATTGCCACTTTCTGTGACGGGAGGCGTTGACTCACCCCCCGCTGGAGCGTATCGTTCTAGCCCGCACTTCACTACATCTTGTGGTCGGGAGCCCGAATGAGCCCAAAATCTTGGGTTTGTGATGTAAAAACAGGCACGGTGGCTCTGAGCTGCTGGGGTCGGATGTGGGTGCGCAGAATCCGGAGCTAAGCAGAACAGCGGCGACTCAGGTCGAACCGCTGCGGGCGGAATCTGTGCAGGGTGTGGCGTGCAGGGTGCGGGGAAGTAGGTAGTAGGTAGTAGGTAGTCGGTAATTTGGAAAGCTAGGGAGTATCTGAACAAGTTCGCAGCCGCAATGGCCCCCTGCGTCAGGGGGTGAAAAACCGCAGGTTTTTACCAGTTTCGCTGTTGAAAACTGGGCTGTGGCAAATCATTGCGATGCCGTTGAGGGATGTGGATCACGTTCAGATCGTTCCTAAAAGTCGTCAATAAGAAAGTTTGCCCTGTGGGAGGAATCAACTGAGATGAGTACGGTACGCCTGGAAGCCGTGGCACGGGACGTGGTCGAAATCGCGCTGCAGCCAGCTTCACTCGACATCTGGGACAAGAAATATCGCCTGAAGTCCAAGCGCGGCGAAGCCGTCGACGCAACCATCGACGACACCTACAAGCGGGTGGCGCGGGCGCTATCGGAAACCGAAGAGAGCGCCGAAAAGCGCAAGTACTGGTTCGAGCGATTTTTATGGGCGCTGCGCCGCGGCGCTATTCCGGCCGGACGGATCACCTCCAACGCCGGGGCGCTGGAGCACAAGCCGGCGACTTCAACCATCAATTGCACCGTGTCCGGCTCGATCACCGACTCGATGGACGGCATCCTCGACAAGGTTCATGAAGCCGGGCTGACCTTGAAGGCCGGCTGCGGCATTGGCTACGAATTCTCGACGCTGCGTCCGCGCGGCGCCTATGTTTCCGGCGCGGGTGCGTATACCTCGGGCCCACTGTCGTTCATGGATATCTACGACAAGATGTGCTTCACGGTGTCCTCGGCGGGCGGTCGCCGCGGCGCCCAGATGGGCACCTTTGATGTCTCGCATCCCGACGTCAAGGAATTCATCCGCGCCAAGCGTGAAGACGGCCGCCTGCGCCAGTTCAACCTCAGCTTGCTGATCACCGACGAGTTCATGCAGGCCGTGCACGCGGATACCGATTGGCCTCTGGTATTCCCGGTCAATATCAAGGAGAAGGACGAAGTCGTTCTCGACGACCCCAGCCAGGTCATCTGGCGCGAATGGCCGGTCAAGGAAAACTACGTCCACCGCGAGGATGGCCTGGTCGCCTGCAAGATCTACAGCCATATCCGTGCGCGCCATCTGTGGGACATGATCATGGTGTCCACCTATGACTTCGCCGAGCCCGGCTTCATCCTGATCGACCGCGTCAACGAGATGAACAACAACTGGTGGTGCGAACACATCCGCGCCACCAATCCCTGCGGTGAGCAGCCGCTGCCGCCGTATGGCTCCTGCCTGCTCGGCTCGGTCAACCTGACCAAGTTCGTGCGCGATCCGTTCACCGCCAAGGCGCGCTTCGACTGGGAGGAATACCGCGAAGTCGTACGCGTATTCACCCGCATGCTCGACAACGTGGTCGAGATCAATGGTCTGCCGCTTGCCCAGCAGCGTCATGAGATCACCAGCAAGCGCCGCCACGGCATGGGTTACCTGGGTCTCGGTTCCACCCTGGCCATGCTGCGCATGCAGTACGGCGGCGGCGATTCCTGCAAGTTCACTGAAGAGGTCTCACGCGAGATGGCGGTGGCCGGTTGGGAGGTAGCGCTGAGTCTGGCCGAAGAAAAAGGCCCGGCGCCGATCATGCTTGAGGAGTTCACCGTTACCGCCGAGATGCTGCGCAAGCGTCCCGAGATGGCGCGCGATGGCTACCAGGTTGGCGACAGCATTGCGGGCAAGGTCCTGCACGCCCGCTATTCGCGCTATATGCAGCGGGTGGCCGAGGTCGCGCCGGACTTGATCGAGCGCCTGGCCGAGGTCGGGGGTCGTTTCACCCACCACAGCTCGATCGCACCGACCGGCACCATTTCGCTGAGCCTCGCGAACAATGCCTCGAACGGCATCGAGCCGAGCTTTGCCCATCACTACAGCCGCAATGTCATCCGCGAAGGCCGCAAGACCAAGGAAAAAGTCGAGGTCTACAGCTTCGAGCTGCTGGCCTACCGCACCCTGGTCAACGCCAAGGCGATGCCCTACTCGGACAAGGAAGACGAGAAATTGCCCGACTACTTCATCGCGGCCGACGACATCAGCCCCAAGGCACATGTCGATATTCAGGCGGCGGCGCAGAAGTGGGTGGATTCTTCGATCTCGAAGACCGCCAATGTCCCGACCGATTACAAGTACGAGGACTTCAAGGGCATCTACACCTATGCCCATGCCCAGGGACTGAAGGGATGTACGACCTTCCGCTTCAACCCGGCAGCGTTCCAGGGTGTGCTGGTCAAGGAGTCCGATCTCGAGAGCACGATCTATCGGTTCGAGCTTGAAGATGGCAGCGTCGTCGAGGCGCGCGGCAACGAAGAGATCGAATACGACGGCGAAACCCACAGCGCCGCCAATTTGTTCGATGCCCTGAAAGAAGGCTATTACGGCAAATTCTGAATGCGTGGCGGGGCGCTACCCCGCCGCGGTCAGGGCGCGTGCGCCGCGCAGACCAGATCAAATGACACGGCCGGGAGCCGTTGGATTCAGAGCAGAAATTCACCGCGATCGGAATCCGATTTGTACCAGTGTCCGATCACGGTGCTCGCTTGCGTTTGAACAATGTCGGACTCACGCATTGCAACTGATCGCACATCGCGTGATGATCCGCACCAGGAATGCTGCGCATCAATCCATCGCATGTTCAGCAGGGCGCGCAAAGGAGAGCGCGTTTGTATCGCGGGCTGGTCGTCCGCGATTTCCCAAGGGATGTTCGAGGCAACTCGACATCAAGGCCAAAGCGGATTGGATGCCGACGCGGCAAGGCAACACTCAAATCACAACTGAAGCAGCCGGAGTTCCCATGAGTACCGATACCAGCAATCCCGGTGTCCTCGACACCATCGCAGAGAAAGCGTCCGAGTTTGGCAACGCAGTCGCCGACAAGGCGAGCGACGCCATGGCAGGCGCGAAGAAAGCCGTAGCCAAAGCCAAGAAGGCCGTTGCAAAGAAGGCCAGTTCGGCCAAGAAGGCGGTCGTCAAGGCAGCAGGCGACGCGAAAGCCGCAGCCACCAAGGCCGTGACGAAGGCAGCCCCGAAAAAGAAGGCTGCGAAGAAAGCCGCCAAGAAAGCTGCTCCGAAGAAGGCCGCCAAGAAGGCCGCTCCGAAGAAAGCCGCCAAGAAAGTAGCGAAGAAGGCAGCACCGAAGAAAGTCGCCAAGAAAGCGATGAAGAAGGCAGCACCGAAGAAGGTCGCCAAGAAGGTAGCGAAGAAGGCAGCTCCCAAGAAAGCCGCCAAGAAAGCCGCACCCAAGAAGGCGATGAAGAAGGCAGCACCGAAGAAAGTAGCCAAGAAGGCCGCGCCGAAAAAGGCCGCAGCCAAAAAGGTTGCGAAGAAAGCTGCACCGAAGAAAGCCGCCAAAAAGGCAGCCAAGAAGAAATAAACCGGTGGGGTAGCGCTCGCGCTGCCCGCAGGTCATTGCGGACATCGTTGGGCGTCGGTTTTCGACGCCCCTTTGTCCATCGCCCCCGCGGATTTCGATCCGCGCAGGCCAGTCAGTGTGCAGGTCGCATCAAGTAGCGAACCCAACCGAACGGGCAAAGATCCGTCGGTGTTCCACTCCACCATCGTCCAAACAGGTGCCCGCAGGCACCGACGCAATACCGGGAACCCGCATGGCAATCAAGATCGGCAAGAAAATCAAGGGATACAGCGTCCTCAAGCCCGAAGACAAGGCCAAGACCGAGGCCGCGCAGAGCGCGCCCATCGCGGCGCCAGCGCCGAGCATCCCCAAGACCGCCGATGTGATTCGCATGTCCGAAGCCATCGAGCGCCCGGATGTGCTGATCGGCAGCACTTACAAGATCAAGTCACCACTGTTCGAGCACGCACTCTACGTCACGCTCAATGACATCGTGCTCAACGCCGGCACCGCGCATGAATCACGGCGTCCGTTCGAGATTTTCATCAACTCCAAGAACATGGACCACTTCCAGTGGATCGTGGCGCTGACCCGCATCATGAGCGCCGTGTTCCGCAAGGGTGGCGACGTCACCTTCGTCGTCGAAGAAATGAAGGCCGTGTTCGATCCACGCGGCGGCTATTTCAAGGCCGGCGGCGTCTACATGCCATCGATCGTCGCCGAGATCGGCGGCGTGGTCGAAGAACACATGAAGATGATCGGTCTGATCCACGATCCGGAGCTCTCCGACGAAGCCCGCAAAATGATCGCCGAGAAGCGCGCCGCCTATGACGCGCGCTCAAAAAAAAAGCCTGAGCTGAGCGCCGAGCCCAGCGCCGAAGCCCGCCCACGCAGCCTCGAAGCCAGCCCCTCCGCCGGACCCGACAGCAACGCCGACTCCAACGAAAAATTCCCGCCCAGCGCCACCATGTGCCTCAAGTGCAACACCAAGGCCACCATCATCATGGACGGCTGCGCGACGTGTTTGAATTGCGGGTATAGCAAGTGCGGGTGAGGCGGCGCTGACGTAGGGCGGATCCCGCGCAGCGAGTAGCTCGGATGGAGCGCAGCAGCTCTTGATGACGGAGTCGTTCAACCAGGGCTGACATTGCTGAGGCGTTCAGTCTGGCGCGGCTCTGGATTTTCCTGGCTTGCGCTGCGCTGCATGCAGGCTACTCTCCGCTTCCGCGAGTCGGGTTCGGCGGTTTGGTCGCACGCCATCGCGGCGGCTCGCAATGCACTTGCTGGCATCTCCATAGAACTCAGCCAGAGTAGGCAGCGCCGTGGAAGCAGAATCGAGTCTCGGTTTCTACGTGATCGCCAGCATGATGGCCGGCTCGCTGTTGGCGGGCTTGATCGTGTTCTATGTCGTCAAGCCAGGCCGCACGCCGCCAGTTCGCTGGATTGATCATCCATCGCGGCTGTGGC
>JAYSZM010000049.1:0-20085 GCA_043738015.1 Lysobacterales bacterium | reverse complement strand
CCGTCGATGAAATTCCGGCGGACTACCGCAAACGCATCGCCGGCCCGTGGAATCAAATCGCGCCCAATCATCCGCGCCTGCTGGCCCTGTATCGGCGCATGGCCGAACGTGGCGTGACCCTTGACGCCACGCTCTACGTGTACAAGTCGATGAGCAGCTATCCCGGTGTCGGCGCGATGGATTGGACCGAGGCCGCGTTCAACTGGGGCGCAGCGGCGACGCGTCATGCGCGGGCAGCCGGTGTCCTGGTGACCACCGGTACCGACTGGTTCGAGCCACGCGATGACAGCGACCTTCCACATACCCATGCCGAACTCGCCCTGCTCGTCGAACATGCCGGATTCACGCCGATGCAGGCGTTGCTCGCAGGCACCCGCAATGGCGCGATTGCGCTCGGGCTCGGTGACACCCTCGGCACCCTCGAGCCGGGCAAGCAGGCCGATCTGCTGGTGCTCGATGCCGATCCGCTCGCCGACATCAAGCACACTACGCGCATCCGCTACACACTGAGCCGCGGCAGGATCATCAAACCCTACTGAGTCGGCAGCGCACCGCCGTACAATCGGGCGACCACAAGCTGGCAGGCTTCAGTGCCGGCAACGCCCCAGGAGAATCCGATGAACAGCAACACGAGCCCCGCCGCCGCATCCAACCTGCAATTGCATGACGGCGATCTGCTGCGCATGCAATGCCTGATCGGCGGCCACTGGCTCGATGCCGATTCCGCCGGCACGCGCCCAGTGTGCAATCCCGCAACCGGTGCTCAGCTCGGCACCGTGCCCGACATGGGCGCAGCCGAAACTCGGCGCGCCATCGACGCGGCGTCCGCTGCGTTACCCGCCTGGTCCGGCAAGACCGCGAAGGAACGTGCACGCATTCTGCGTCGACTGCATGATTTGATGATGGAGCACCAGGAGGATCTCGCCCGATTGATGACCGCTGAGCAGGGCAAGCCGCTGGCCGAGTCGCGCGGAGAAGTCGCCTACTCGGCGAGCTTTCTCGAATGGTTCGGCGAAGAAGCCAAACGCATGTACGGCGATGTGATTCCAGCGCACGCCGCCGACAAGCGCATCATGGTGCTGCGGCAACCGATTGGCGTGGTCGCCGCGATCACGCCGTGGAATTTTCCGTCGGCGATGCTCGGCCGCAAGCTCGCGCCGGCGCTGGCAGCCGGCTGCACCATGGTCTGCAAGCCAGCGACGCAGACACCCTATTCAGCGCTTGCGATCGGCGTGCTCGCCGAGCGCGCCGGCTTGCCCGCCGGCGTACTCAATATCGTCACCGGCGGTGATGCCGCCGCGATCGGCGGCGAAATGACCAGCCATCCCAAGGTGCGCAAGCTCAGCTTCACTGGCTCGACCGCGATCGGCAAGAAGTTGATGGCGCAGTGTGCCGAGGGCATGAAAAAGGTCTCGCTCGAACTCGGTGGCAATGCGCCCTTCATCGTGTTTGCCGATGCTGATCTCGATGCCGCCGTCGAGGGCGCGATCGCCAGCAAGTACCGCAATACGGGCCAGACCTGCGTCTGCGCCAACCGGGTGTTTGTCGAGGATTCGATCTACGATGCCTTTGCCGAAAAACTCGCAGGCGCCGTCGCAGCGTTGCGCGTCGGTGATGGGCTGCTTGGCGAAACCGATCAGGGCCCACTGATCGATGAGAAGGCCCTGGCCAAGGTTGAGGAGCATGTCGCTGACGCCACCCGCAAGGGCGCGCGCATTGCAGTCGGCGGCCGCCGCCATGCGCTCGGCGGCAACTTCTACGAGCCCACCGTATTGCTCGATGTCGACACCAGCATGATGATCGCCGGCGAGGAGACCTTCGGGCCGGTTGCGCCGCTGTTCCGTTTCCGTAATGAGGCAGAAGCGATCGCACTCGCCAATGCCACCGAGTTCGGCCTCGCCGGTTATTTCTACACGCGCGATCTCGCCCGCAGCTGGCGCGTCGCCGAGGCATTGGAGTGCGGGATCATCGGCATCAACACTGGCCTGATCTCGACCGAAGTCGCGCCGTTCGGCGGCATCAAACAGTCCGGCACCGGCCGCGAGGGATCGAAATACGGTCTGCTCGACTACACCGAACTGAAGTACATCTGCATAGGCGGCGTGTAATCCGGATGCGAGGACGGCATCGATTGCGTTCACCTGGAGGGTCGCGCTCCCGCGCGACCGCTCTGGCCTTGTGCTGCGTATCATCCCTATCGATGCCTTTGCACCTGGCCTATTGGTAATCACCAGGCGCCGCAGGAGCGGCGCCCTCCAATCGCGGACCTTAGGGCGCCATAACGTTGCGCCCGACGCGATTCGTAGATGGTGGGTCGTCCGAGATTCGAACTCGGGACCAGTGGGATTGAGTCCGTACGCGAGACCGACAGACGCGTGCTGCGATGGTGGTGGGTCGTCCGAGATTCGAACTCGGGACCAGCGGGTTGAGTCCGTATGCGAGACCGACAGACGCGTGCTGCGATGGTGGTGGGTCGTCCGAGATTCGAACTCGGGACCAGCGGATTAAAAGTCCGATGCTCTACCGACTGAGCTAACGACCCACTGCAGCAGCCGCGCAGTTTAGGCGAGCAGGCCCGAGCGCACAAGGATTGGCTTGCCCGAGCGTCGGGACGCTGTGCCCGTGTTCAGACGTAATGGGTCGGATCGGCAACGCCTGCCTCGTCAAAACCCTGTGCGCGCAGGCGGCAGGCATCGCAGCGGCGACAGGCGCATCCCGTTTCATCGGCCTGGTAGCAGGAGACCGTCATCGCGAAATCGACACCCAACTCCAGTCCGCGGCGCACGATATCGGCCTTGCTCATCCGCATCAGGGGCGCGTGGACATTGAAGCCCGCGCCTTCCACACCGGCCTTGGTGGCCAGCTGAGCCAGGTGCTCGAAGGCCTGGATGAACTCCGGTCGGCAGTCCGGATAGCCCGAATAATCGACCGCATTGACGCCGCAATAGACATCGCGTGCGCCCAATACCTCGGCCCAGCCCATCGCCACTGACAGCATGATGGTGTTGCGTGCCGGCACATAGGTCACCGGAATTCCCGTCGAGGGCGCCTCGGGTACATCGATGTCCGCAGTCAGGGCCGAGCCGCCGAGCGAGCGCAGATCGATATGAACTGTCTTGTGCTCGACGGCTGCGAACGCGGAGGCGACGCGCTCTGAAGCGGCGAGCTCGGAGTGATGGCGCTGGCCATAGTCGACACTGAGCGCATAGCAATCGAAGCCCTCGGCGCGCGCGACGGCAATGGCCACCGCGGAATCCATTCCGCCCGACACCAGGACAACCGCGCGTGGTCGCACTGCCCCATCCTGCTCAGCCATGCAATGCACTCCCGGCCAGCCAGACCTTCTGCAACACCAGGGCCCACAACACGATCAACACCAAGCCACTGACGAAATAGACAGAGAATCGATGCATGACCCGGTTGTAGCCGATGTGGATTGCGCTGTGCAGCGCGCGCAGTCCCACGTAGGCCAGAGCCAGCGGCGCGAACAACGCGACCTTGAGATCAAGCACCAGCACGATCAGGGTGAGCACATAGAACAGCAGGGGCAGTTCGAGCAGGTTGTGAAAATTATCCGCGGCACGGGTGCGCTTCAGGAGTGCCCGCGTCTCGCTGCGCGTAGCCAGTGCCTGCGGTCGGATGCGGTCGCGACGCATCTCGCCGAGGCGCTCGACATACATCAGCAGCCACACAACCAGGGTCAGACCGATCAGCAACAACGCGGGCAACAGCACGCTGAATGGGTTGGCACTGTTGCTCATCGACCCGGCTCCTCGCCCCAGATGTGCTTGTGCAGCTGGGTCTGCAGGCGCACCGGCAAACGATCTTCGAGTATCCAGTCGGCCAGTGTGCGCAGCGCGAGCTGGCCATACGCCGGCGAGAACAGCACATCGCAGCGGGCAGCCAGTTGATGCTCGGTCAGGCGCGCGCGCGCCCATTCGTAGTCGGTGCGATCACAGATCACGAACTTGATCTGGTCATGCGCCGTCAACGCGGGCAGGTTTTCCCAGCGGTTGCGCGGCATCTCGCCAGAGGCCGGGGTCTTCAGATCGAGCACGCGCGATACCCGCGGATCGACCTCGCTGATATCGATGGCGCCACTGGTCTCCAGGGAGACCTCGTAGCCAGCATCGCAGAGCTTTTGCAGCAGGATCAGGCAGCGCTTCTGTGCCAGCGGCTCGCCGCCGGTAACGCAGACATGACGGGCGCCGAAACCGGCGACCTGCTCAAGAATGCCGTCGATGCTCTGCCATTCGCCACCGTAAAACGAATACGTCGTATCGCAGTAGGTGCAGCGCAGCGGGCAGCCGGTCAGGCGCACGAACACCGTGGGCCAGCCCACGCTGCGCGCCTCGCCCTGCAGCGAATGGAAGATTTCGGTGATGCGCAAGCGCTCTTCGGCAGCAACCGGCGCAGGCGATGTAAGCGGTTCGGACACGATCAGGGAACTCTGGATAATGCCCAAGCATAGCGCGGGCATAGCGGGGCAAAGATTGATGGCCGGGCAGTACTGCAGCGACCGGCGCCTGGCTCGCCTTCAAGGTTGCTACTCAGCGGGCCAGGCTCGGCGGTTGCGTCGCACTGCCCGCGCAGTAATCAGGGCGTGCGACCTTCCAACCGCAGCGCACGCAGGCGCCCCTGGGCCAGTCGCGCCACCGTTGTGTCCGGATAGCGCTGCACGACCTGGTTCAACGCAGCTTCGGCCTGGCTCCATTCCTGCAGTTCGTAATGACAGTAGCCGAGCTTGAGCAGGGCGTCCGCCGCCTTGGCGCTCTGTGGAAAGCGATCGAGCAAGGTCTTGAAGGTATCGAGCGCGATCCGGTAGTTCTGCGTGACGTAGTACGACTCGCCGAGCCAGTAGGTCGCGTTGTCGGCCAGATCGCCATTGGGGAACTGCTGCAGGAAACCGGAGAATCGCCGCGCCGATTCAGCGTAACGGCCTTCGCGCAGCGCGGCGAACGCAGTGTCGTACGTCGCTTGCTCGTCGCCGGTCTGACTGGGCAGGCTGGTCGCAGGCATCGAAGGGGGCGGCACGGGCGCACTGCTGGCGTCGATCGGCGCCGCTCCTGGCATGGTGCTGGGGGTCGCGGGTTCAAAGCTATCCATAGGCGGCATCGTGGTGTCTGCGCTCGCCGGCGGGTTGGACGGCGTTGCAGCGGCGCTCGGCTCCATCATCAACTGACCCGGTTGGCTGGGCACTGACGTGGGCTCAGTGACGGCTCCCGGATAACTCGCAGGCGCTGCAGCACGCGCCGCAGCGCCGCCCTCGAGCCTGGTCATACGGGAATCCAGATCTACGTACTGATCGCGCGAGCGCTTCTTCAGTTCTTCAATCTCGAAGGCCTGGCTCTCGACGACGCCACGCAGGGACTGCACCTCGGACTGCAATTGGTTGACCCGATTGAGCAGGTCGACCATGGTGCCGCCGCTCTGGCCCTGGCCCTGCGACTCCAGTTTGGCGATGCGTTCGGACAGACTCAGCCGGCCCGACTGTGCGCTGGCATCCGGCGTGATCGAGAGCAGCAGCGCCGAGGCAAGCGCGAGACTGAGGACGGATCGGGCGAGCATTTTCATCACGGATTCCTCAAAGGAAAGTATTGCGAACCAAGATCGCGGCTGCGCGCGCTGGCGTCAAGGGGAAAAGCGAACAGCGGCTGAGCGGATTTCATCAATGCCGATGCGTGCAGAGCGCAAAAATGACAAACCCCCGCAAGCGGGGGTCTGTGCAGAACTCGTCCGGGCGGGCCGCGAACCCGAGGGATCGCGGCGCGCGCAACGCAGGCTTACTGAGCCTGGGTGTAGACGATTTCGACGCGGCGGTTCTTGCCCCAGCAGGTCTCGTCGGATTCGGCGCAGGTCGGGCGCTCTTCACCGTAGGAGTTGACCGTGATCTGGGCGGACGAGCCACCATTGGCCTGCAGGGCCGAGGAAACGGCATTGCCGCGACGCTCGCCGAGGCCCATGTTGTACTCGCGCGAACCGCGCTCATCGGCATGACCTTCGAGGGTCATCTTGGCGCCCGAAAGATCGCTCAGGTACTTGCCATGGCAGGCCAGGATCGCGGCGGCATCGGAGCGGATGTCAGCCTGATCGAAATCAAAGTAGACCACGCGCTGGCGCAGGCAGGAGTCGCTGTTCAGATCATCGGCGCTGTATTTGCCGTTGTCCACTACCGGCGGGGCAACCGGCTCTTCACGGACCGGCTCCGGCGGGGGTGTCGTATCTTTTACAACTTTCTTCGCACAGGCAGCCATCGAAATAGCCAGCACACCGATCAGGATCACGCGCATTGTCTTGTTCATCATTATTTCCTCGAGGTTGATATTTTCAAATCACACTGGCCGTGTACCCGGCCAGCCAAAACTAACGCTGCCTGAATGGCGACCATGCTGGTTCACGTACATCACCATCCGCCAGAACCAGGCGCTGTCGCACCCGCCCGTCGGCGGATACGGCGTACAACACGCCGCGCTGTCCTTCGCGTGCAGCATAGAGAACCATGCTTCCATTGGGCGCAAAACTGGGCGATTCATCCAGATTGCCCGGCGACAACATCGTATAATCGGCGCCGCCCCGCGATCTGTCCAGAACCGCAATACGATACACATTTCCGGCACCCTGTGCCATAGCGATCTTCTTGCCGTCCCCTGAGATCGTGGGGCGCGCATTGTATTCACCTTTCGAACTCAATCGAGTCGGCTCGCCGCCGGCCGCAGACACCTGATACAGCTGGGGTTTACCCGCCCGATCCGAGGTGAAGATCAGGTTCTGTCCGTCCGGAGTCCAGATTGCCTCGGTATCGATCGAATAGTGCTTGGTGATCTGGGTGGTCCGGCGGGTCGCCAGATCCATGATGTAGATCTCCGGATTGCCGGTCTGCGACAGGGTCAGCGCAATGCGCGTGCCATCGGGCGAGAACGCCGGCGCCCCATTGATGCCGCGATACGAGGCCAGGATCTGGCGGCTGCCGGTGGTCAGTTCCTGCAGATAGATCGAGGAACTGCCGCGCTCGAAGCTGACATAAGCCAGTTTCTTGCTGTCCGGCGACCAGGCCGGGCTCAGCAGCGGCTCGCCCGAGCGCACCACGACCTGGGGGTTGTGACCATCGGAATCGGCGACCATCAGGGCGTACTGGGTGTTCTTGCCGAGGCCAGTGGAGGTGACATAGGCCATGCGGGTCCAGAAAGCGCCGCGGATACCGGTGATTTTCTCGTAGACATAGTCGGCGATCTGATGCGAGGCCGCGCGCAGATCGGCGCGCCGCGCCGGTAGGGCCAGGCCGAACAGGCGCTTGCGGGTGCCGACATCATAGAGTTCGAATTCGATTCGGACCGCGCCCTCGTTGGAATCGAGCACGCGGCCGATCACGATGTAGTCCTGCTTGAGCATGCGCCAGGTATCGAAGCGCAGATCGCTCGCACGCACCGGATACTCGATGATGTTGTCACGGCCAAGCGCATTGAACTGGCCGCTGCGATTGAGATCACCGGTGACCACTTCGGCGATATCGGTCTCCAGGGGCAGGCCGGCACCTTCGTAGCCGAACGGCACGATGGTGATCGGACGCGCGGTTGGGCTCCCCGAGACTGGCGGAACCACCAGGCCCTGGGCCAGCAGCGAAGTAGAACCCAGCAGCAGCAACAGCATCACGCAGCAGGCGCGCACGCTCGAAATCATGGTCTTTGGCATAGTTCCCTCGGAAAACAGAACGGAATTTGCAGGTTTCGGCTGAACACCGACTCGAAGCCCCGGTAGGGTAACGGCTCGCGCATGACCGCAGCCTCAACGCTGCGCAGCGTTTCTTCATCGCCGCGGCATTGCGAGACATCGATGTCAATCACTTCGCCGCCCGGTATCTGGGTGATCCTCGCGGTGCAGCGGAAGCCCTGCACCATGGTATCCGGCCGCGACCAGTTGCGATCGACATGATTGGAAATCGCCAGCAGATAGCGGTCGACCAAGGCGTCACTGATGCCCTCGTTGCCTGCCATTGCGGCTTCCTGCTCGGCCAGTTTCGCCATGCGCTGGGCGTCCTGCGCACGCTGGCGGTCGATCTCGGCCTGCTTGTTCTGCACTTGGAGTGCGGCGAGTGCCTTCTCCTCGATCTTTCGCGTGTCCTCAGCGGCCTCGCGCTGACGGCGGATGTCCTCCAACTGTTCCTGGCGCTCGCGTTCCTTGCGTGCGAGCTCATCCTCCGGCGGTTTGGTCAGATCGATCTGCTCTTTGCGGATGCGCTCCTCTTGCTCCTTCTCGGCGCGCTCCAACGCCTCGGCACGCAGGCGGATTTCTTCCTGGTCGATGCGGTCTTCGGAACGCGGCGGCGTGATCGGTCGTGGTGGCTCGGGCACCGGCTCGGGGGCCGGCGCTGGCGGTTTGGGCGGCGGAGGTTTGGGTTGCGCGGGCTTGGGCGGCGTCGGTCGCGGCTGTTTTTGCGGCGGCATGGCAGCCGCATTGAAATCAACCAGGGTCGCTTCGATCACCGGCCCCGTCACGCTCAGCGGCTTGGCGGTCTGGGTCCAGAACAGTCCGAGCACGACCACGGCGACACAGGCCAGATGCACCAGCACGGCATAGCCTATCGATCGGATGGTGACGGTACTTTTGTCCTGCACTGCGCTGCCTTTTCCTGTAATCCACCGCGGTAAGAAACGATTCGAGCTATTTCTTGCTGTCGGAGATCGGCTGACTCATCAGGCTGACCTTGGGTACGCCGGCCTTCTGCAGTTCACCCATCACCCGGATCACCGTGCCGTAGTCGAGCTTGGCGTCTGCGCCGACCACGACCGGCACCTTCGGATTCTGCCGAACGAATGCTGAAACCTTCTTGACCAGTGTTTCGCTGTCGAGCGTCTCGCGACCATCCTTGCCGAGCGTCAGATAGAGCGTGCCATCCGATGCGATGGTGACCAGCACCGGATCGGCATCGGTAACCAGGGACTTGGCGCGCGACTCGGGAAGATCGATATCGACACCGAGATTGAGCAGGGGTGCGGTCACCATGAAGATGATCAGCAGCACCAGCATCACGTCGATATAGGGAACGACATTGATCTCGGCCTTGAGCTTGCGACGCTTGCGATGACGAACAGCGGTGGCCATGTTTACTCCAACGAAGCGCGGGCGATAACGGGGTTCAGCCGTTGTCTTCGATATGGGCCTGACGCTGCAGGATCGAGGAGAATTCCTCCTGGAAGGCGTCGAACTTGGTGTTCAGACGTTCCACCTTGGTGGAGAACCGGTTGAAGGCCCAGACCGCAGGAATGGCGGCGAACAGGCCCATCGCGGTCGCGATCAGTGCTTCGGAAATACCCGGCGCCACGGTGGCGATGGTGGCCTCGCGCATATTGGCCAGGCCCTGGAACGAGATCATGATGCCCCACACGGTGCCGAACAGCCCGACATAGGGACTGATCGATCCGACATTGGCGAGAAACTCGAGATTATGATCGAGACGGTCGAGCTCGCGTCCAGCCGAGGCACGCATTGCGCGCTGGGCGCCCTCGACCATCGTGCGCGAATCCATCTGGCGGCGACTGCGCAGGCGCGCGAATTCTCGGAAGCCCGATTCGAAAATGCTTTCCATCCCGAAGCGCTCGCCCTGGCGATTGCTGATGTCGCGAAAGATCGCGGCCATGTCGGTGCCCGACCAGAAGCGTTCCTCGAAATCATTGGCCTCGCGGCTGGCGGCATCGAGCATGCGGCTCTTGCCGAAAATGATCGTCCAGGACGCCAGCGAGGCGGCGATCAACAGGCCCATCACCAGCTTGACTGGGATACTGGCGTGCCAGATCAGACCCAGCATGTCCAGGTTCTGGTTTACATCGAGACTTACTGGATCCATGTACTTACTCCGCAAACAGACCCGATGGAATTGGCATCGGGCGAAAATTCTGGGCATTCACGCAGGCGGCCCGCACTTCGGCATCAAGCAGGGTTTCCCCGCTCGCAGGCCGGATCAGGACTTGCTTGAAATGGAGACTGGCACCGCCGCGCTTGCTGAGCAGACAGGTCGCCAGAAGTTCATCATCCAGGCGCGCGGGGCGCCGGAAGGATACCGAAACCGAGCTGACAACGAACACAATGCCCGATTCCGTCTTCAGCCGCGATTGATCTATGCCAATCGAGCGCAGCCATTCGGTGCGGGCGCGTTCGAGGAATCTCAGATAGCTGCCGTGGTAGACCACACCCCCGGCATCGGTGTCTTCCCAGTAGATGCGGATGGGCCAGGTGAATGGCGGCTGCGCGTCGGGCATCATGTTTCGGGCTCGAACAGGTCAGGAATCAGCGCCTCGCTCTGGCGCGGCGGCTTCCAGCCGAAGTGCCGGTAGGCCTTGGCGCTGGCCATCCGCCCGCGTGCCGTGCGGATCAGAAATCCCTGCTGGATCAGGTAAGGCTCGATGACGTCCTCCAGGGTTCCGCGCTCCTCGCTGAGCGCTGCAGCGAGCGATTCGACACCGACCGGCCCGCCGTCGAAGCTCTCGATGATCGTGGTCAGCATGCGTCGATCCAGCGCATCGAAACCCTCGGCATCGACCTTGAGCATCTCCATAGCGAGCACGGCAATCGGGTGGGTGATTACCCCCGTGCCCTTGACCTGGGCATAGTCGCGGACCCGGCGCAGCAGGCGATTGGCGATACGCGGGGTGCCGCGGGCGCGACGCGCGATCTCGTCGGCACCCTCCAGATCGCAGGCAATACCGAGGATGCGCGCCGATCGCTGGACGATCAGGCAAAGCTCTTCGCGCGAGTAGAACTCCAGACGCTGGACGATGCCGAAGCGATCACGCAAGGGTGAAGTCAGCAGTCCGGCGCGCGTGGTGGCGCCGATCAAGGTGAACGGCGGCAGATCCAGCTTGATCGAGCGTGCGCCGGGACCCTCGCCGATCATGATGTCGATCTGGAAGTCCTCCATCGCCGGATAGAGCACCTCCTCGACCACCGGAGACAGCCGATGGATCTCATCGACGAAGAGCACGTCATGCGGCTGCAAATTGGTCAGCAGGGCGGCAAGATCGCCAGCGCGCTCGAGCACCGGGCCCGAGGTCTGGCGCAGGCTGACGCCGAGTTCATTGGCAATGACATGGGCCAGGGTGGTCTTGCCGAGTCCGGGCGGCCCAAAGATCAGTACATGGTCAAGATGCTCGGAGCGTTGGCGCGCGGCCTGGATATAGATCGAAAGCTGCTCGCGCACCGCCGCCTGGCCGAGATATTCAGCCAGATTCTTTGGCCGGATACTGGCCTCAACGACTTCGTCTTCGCGCGTGGACTGCGCCGAGGTGAGTCTGGATTCAATCATGGGGAACGACGCTGGCCAATCCGGGGATTGCCCATTGTAGGACCTGCACGCCGCCCACAACGTCCGCCAGCGCACCCAGGAGCCGCCGATCTCCGCTGTGGGAGCACCCAGGGGTGCGACCGGGATCATCACAACCGCAAACCCGACACCACGGTCGGCCCGCTTCGGGCCTCCCACAATTCGGGCCTCCCACGACTCGGGCCGCCCACAGGGCACCCGGCGACCTGCCACGGTAACGCCAAACGACTACACTGGGCAGAGACCCACCCGAGCCCAAGACCTTTCATGTCCGAATCCCTGCGCCGTACAAAGATCATCGCCACCCTTGGCCCGGCCTCCAATCAGGCCGATGTACTCGAAGAATTACTGCGCGCCGGCGTGAATATCGTCCGCCTCAATTTTTCTCACGGCACTGCCGAGCAACACGCTGCACTGGCCGAGCTGGCGCGCACTCTTGCCGCCAAGCTGGGCCGCGAAGTCGGCGTGCTGGCCGATCTGCAGGGACCGAAGATCCGCATCGAAAAGTTCGCCGAAGGCAAGGTGCAGCTCAGCGCGGGTCAAACCTTCGATCTGATCTGCAGCGACAGCGCGCCCCCCGGCGATACCAGCGCAGTCGGCGTCAGCTATTTGGGCCTGATCCATGATGTCCACCCCGGCGATACGCTGCTGCTCGATGATGGCCTGATCGCGCTGCGCGTCGATGCCCTCGAAGGCGACCGTATCCGCACCACCGTACTTACCGATGGCGCCCTGTCCAACCGCAAGGGCCTCAACCGGCTTGGCGGCGGATTGTCGCTCGGCGCGTTGACCGACAAGGATCGCGCCGACATCATCACCGCTGCGAAAATTGGTGCCGATTTTCTCGCAGTATCGTTCTGCCGCACCGCACAGGACATCCACGATGCCCGCCAACTCGCGCGCGACGCTGGCTTCGATCCGGCGATGGTGGCCAAGATCGAACGCGCCGAAGCCATCGAAGCACTTGGCGAGATCATCGACGCCTCCGATGCGGTGATGGTGGCGCGTGGCGATCTCGGCGTGGAGATCGGCGATGCCGAGCTGCCCGGCCTGCAGAAGAAGATCATCCGCGAGTCGCTCGAGCGCAACAAAGTGGTGATCACCGCGACCCAGATGCTGCAGTCGATGGTCGACAATCCGATACCGACCCGCGCCGAAGTGCTCGACGTCGCCAATGCGGTGATCGATGGCACCGATGCGGTGATGCTGTCGGCGGAGAGCGCATCGGGCAATTATCCGATCAAGGCAGTCGAGTCGATGACGCGCATCTGCCTCGGCGCCGAGCGCCAGTTCACTTTCGACACCGACTTCGAGGCGGCACCGCGCAATCTTGAGCGCGCCGATCAAGCCATCGCGATGGCCAGCATGTTCCTGGCCGAGCACATCCGCGTACGCGCGATCATCGCGCTGACCGAAAGCGGAGGCACCGCGCGCTATCTGTCACGTTTCCGCTCCTCGGTGCCAATCTACAGCCTGTCGCGTCACCAGTGGGCGCGACGACGCATGGCGATGATGCGCGACGTGTTTCCGATTGCCTTCGACAGCCGCGGCCTGGCCCCACGCGAGGCCGCCCGGGAAGCCGTCAAGCAGCTTTACGCCCACGGCCTGCTCGCCCAGGGCGACAAGGTGCTGTTCACCAGCGGCGACTCGATGGAATTGCGCGGCGCAACCAATACCCTGCGCCTGCTCGAAGTCGGTGTCGATGGCATTGCCCAGGGTGTCGGGGATCTCTGATCTCGCGATCAGGCAAACAGGCCCTGATGACGGATGAAGTCGATCGCGTAAATTGAGCCGACCCGCGCAGCGGGTTCGGCTCGGGTGGTTTGTTGGGCCCCAACTACTTCTGCGTGGGCGGGGCCTTCTGTGTCAGGGCGCTGCCCGCCGCCGACTTTGAATCTTTGGATGTGCGGCCATCCCGAAGCGTCTTTGATGCTGCGGTCGCTGCGGCAGCTGACGTGGCTTTCTCTGGGGCCTTGTGTTGCGACAGGGCGCTACCCGCAGCGGATTTTGACGCTATGCCGGTGGACGAACTCGAAAGCGTTTTGGAGGCGCTACGAGCGGCGGGAGTGGAGGAAACTTCTTTCTTAACCATGGAATGCTCCTTTGGGGTCCAACACCTGACCGAAGCCTTCAAGTTTGTTCGGACTGGTCAGCACGGAAAGGTCATCGACGCGCATGCGGCAGCTGTCTTCGGCGAACCCCGCAGGGATGCGCCTTTATGGGATGCGAGGTCGGGCTTGTTGATCACCGGCGGGTCGGAGCGGGCCAACCCGGACCCGCCCTCGCGCGGGATTTTTCGCCACCAGCGACATCGATTGCGTGGATGGGCGGATCGGAGCGCGGCACCGTGCGGGCCCGAGCGATTTTCGACGGCGGCCGCAAGACCGCAGGAAGCGTTGAAACCAGCGATTGGCGCGGCGGCCGCAACCTGTTTCCGCAGCGCTGGCAGGTGCAGCTCAGGCATCGGCATCGGCCCCGAACAGCGGATCAACCGGGGGCTCTGTCGATACCGGATCATCCACACTCGATGACTGATGGACCGGCACCCGTGCATTCGCCGGATTGTCCAGTCGGGCGAACGCTTCGTCCTCGTTGAAGCTGTCCTGATGGCCGTCGCGATGGTCACCCGCGTAGGCGCCACGCTCCGGCTCACAGGGCAGGACGGTTTCTTCAACATCCGCGGCCAGCCCTTGCAGCCTCAACTGCAGCGCTGCGTCCGGCGGCAGCAGGAGATGATCGG
The DNA here is from genome assembly GCA_043738015.1 of Lysobacterales bacterium. Taxonomy (GTDB): domain Bacteria; phylum Pseudomonadota; class Gammaproteobacteria; order Xanthomonadales; family Ahniellaceae; genus 0-14-3-00-62-12. The sequence goes on along the minus strand of JAYSZM010000049.1, from coordinate 6,031 downwards.
CGAACACCTGCACCGGCACATGGTGATTGCCCAGATGATAGGCGGCCGCGATCAGGGTACGCGCGTCAGCGGCGCGCACGTCGAGCATCGTTTCGGGTTCGGCAATTACTTCGTGCCACGCACCGTCGTCAGTCTGCAGGTGATCGCCCGGTTGCAGCACGCTGCCTGGGGCGACTGCTTCGCTGCCATCGGCGAGGTAAGTACGTTGGCGACTGCGTTGACGGCACGCGCTGCTTGGCGACAGTGGCGTGACCGCCGTGGGAATCAGCGCCGGCTCGTCGGCGCGCAAGTGCAGGGTGACGGTGGGCATCGGCATCCTCGTTCAGAACATGAAGATAGCGTTGCGTCCGCGGCGCGTATGTGCGGGTTCGCACTAAGCGCGCACGTCGTCGGCGCGGAAACTATCGCTCCCTGGATCGACTTCGATGAGTGGCGTTGTTGCGGTGTGAATCATGTCGCCCCTGCGCACTGCAAACTCGCGCCGCTACTGAATTCCATCGCGACGCCGGCGGCGCTGATTGCGCAGAAGCCGGCAGGCGTCGTCGACCAGGCCCACATCGAGCGCAAGCTCCGCCGACCAGGCTGGAAGCCCAGTCAGAATCGGCCCCGGATCGGGCATCGCGCGCATCGCGGCATGGGAATTCGGCATCGGCACGGATCCTTCAGTCCTGCCATGCAGCACCAGAATGGGGCTGAGCGCGGCATGGAATCGACCGGTGAATGCACGACTTTCCGACGCGGCCGACCCGGCGCCCAGCAAAACAGAAGCAGGCACGCTGCCGGAATTCAGCAAAAATTCCCTATAATGTCCGGCCTAAATCGCCGTCTCGGCGCCGCCCAGCCCCCAGGAGCATCCATGAGCATCGATCTACTCGAAGAAACCGCATTGGCCATGGTGGCTGCCGGCAAAGGCATCATCGCCATTGACGAATCCAACAGCACGATCAAGAAGCGCTTTGATGCCGTCGGTATCGAATGCACTGAGGAAAACCGGCGCGCCTATCGCGAACTGCTGCTGGCCACGCCGAATCTGTCGGATCACATTTCCGGCGCGATCCTGTTCGACGAGACCCTGCGTCAGTCGACCCGCGCTGGCGTGCCGTTCACCAAGCTGATGCTCGACAACGGCATCCTGCCCGGTATCAAGGTCGATCGCGGTCCGCAGCCGCTGGCCGGATTCCCGGGCGAAGTTGTCACCGAAGGCCTCGATGGCCTGCGTGATCGGCTCGCCGAGTACGCCCGCCTGGGCGCACGTTTTGCCAAATGGCGTGCGGTGATCAATATCGGGGATGACTATCCGACCAGCACCGGCATCGATGCCAATTCGCATGCGCTCGCCCGCTACGCCGCACTGTGCCAGGAAGCCGGCATCGTCCCGATGGTCGAACCCGAAGTGATCATGGATGGCAGCCACGATATCGATACCTGCTTCGATGTCACCGAGGCCACGCTGCGTTCCTTGTTCGATGCCATGTACAAGCACAATGTCATGCTCGAGGGCAGCATTCTCAAAGCCAGCATGGTGCTGTCCGGCAAGGATTGCGAAGACCAGGCCGGCGTCGACGAAGTCGCCGAGGCGACCTTGCGCTGCCTCAAGAGCACAGTCCCCGCCAGCTTGCCCGGCATCGTGTTCCTCTCCGGTGGCCAGTCCGATCGTGCCGCAACCGAGCATCTGAACGCCATGAACGCGCTCGGCGGCAATCCCTGGCCGCTGTCGTTCTCGTACGGCCGCGCCATGCAGTCGGCCGCCCTGCAATTGTGGTCGCAGGACATCGCCGGCAATGTCGCCGCTGCGCAGAAGATCGTCGCGCAGCGCGCCCGCGAGAATGGTCTGGCCGCGCTCGGTCGCTGGACAGCTGACCTCGCGGGCTGAGCGTTGCACGAACACGCGCTGGCCTCGGCAAGCCGATCCAGCGCTATGATCGGCCGGCGCCCCAGTCGTGGGGCCCGGACCGGCAGCAGCCGGCATCATTGAGGGGCGAGTCGATGAACACCCACACTGATCGGATCCGTCCAACCGCGGTGGTCGTCGATGACGATGCCGATATGGCGATGATGCTGTCGGAGTTTGTCCAGGCGAGCGGCTACGAAACCCGTAGCGCGCATAATTTTTCCGATTTTATTCTGGCCATGTCGCCACAGCCACAGGTGCTGGTGCTGGATCTGCTGATGCCCGAGTCCTGCAGCGAGCGCATCGTCGAATGGCTGGTCTATCAGCCGCAGGCTTTGCCGGTCGTGCTGGTCAGTTCCTTGCCACTTGAGCAGATCGAGAAGCGACGCAGCCAGATGATCGAACAGGGACTGCCGCCGCCGGCCATCCTGCGCAAGCCGTTCTGGCTGCAGGATGTCGCCCGCGTCATTCGCGAAGCCGTGGCCAGCACCTGTCCAGGGTGACAGTTGTGAGCTGACGCAGCCCTCATCGCGACCGAGGATGATGCCGGCGCGCTGGTCCGACACAATATTGCGCGCAACGAACCGTGGCCAGCCCTGCCCAGTCGCTGCACCGCACCCCAATCATGGAGATTCGAATGAACGCAGCGACCCCGACCACCCCATTGAAGCAACTTGATCGCGCGCTCAATGCGCTGCGCGATCTTGGCCTGATCAAGTCGCAGCCGGAGGAAGCTCCGGTAATCGCACTGATCAACCGGATCAGCCAGCTCGACCCCGATCGGACCCTGGCGATTGCGCGCACGCTCGCCCAGGGCACGCTGTTCAACGAGGTGGTCCGTGAGCAGATTTCAGCAATGGCCATGGGCGAGCGCTATCGTTCGATCACCCAGGCCTTCGATTCGATCCGCGACGACTCCAAGTCGATGGTGAGCCAGATCGAAGACGGCAAGATCGATACCTTCGAACGCCTCAGCAACATCTGGATGAAGGTGACGCGCGGCGATATTCCTTCGCGCTTCGCGCGCATCAAGGAGGTCTACCTCGACGTGGCCCGCGACAGCAAGGATCAGATCCAGCGCGAGCAGACGATCCTCGATGCTTATCGCGACTATCGCGGCGCTTTGAAGGAAGCCCAGGTACTCGGCTTCCAGGTACTCAAGAAGGCCGAACAGGTGCTGGCCGAGGCACGCGCGGCCTTGCAGGCGAGTTCGGACGCGCTCGCTGCCAATACCGATAGCGATCGTGAAGTGATCGCGCAGCTCGAAATGGAACGTGACCAGAAACTGCGCGCCCTGCAGGACGAGGACAAGCGCTATCAGATCGCCAAGGATCTGAGCGAAAACCTGTCGATCGCCTACCACACAACCGAAGTGATCATGGCGCGACTGATGCAGCTCACCGACGCCAAGGAACGCGTCTACTCGCAGGCGGTGACTTTCTTTGGCACCAATGAAACCGTGTTCACCGCGCTGTCGGCCTCATTCACCGGCATGCATGGCCTGCATGAAAGCACCCGCACGCTCGATGCCATGAAGGAAGGCATGAACAAGAGCATCGAGGCACTCGGTTCGGTCGGCGACAAGATACTCGAGGAGGCGACCCGAGCCGGCTATGGCCCCAGCCTGCGCGCAGAATCGGTGCAAAAGCTGGTCGACTCCGTGGTCGGCTTCCAGGAGCGCTCGGTGCAGATCATCGACGAGATGCGCACGCTCGCGGCCAGCAATGAGCGCGAGATTCAGCAGGCCGTCGAAGATGGCAAGCGTCGCCTGGTGGCACTCTCGACATCGGCGGCCAGTCTACCGCGTAGTGCCTGATTGCATTGAAAAGGCACCGATCCGTGCCTGGGCGCGGATCGGTGCTTGCCGCAGCCCCTCGCCGCTCTCTCAGTTATTCCAACCGGACTCGAATCATTGATCCCTGCCCACGCCCCCGTCCCCGCCACTGCCGACAACACGCCGCTCGACGAACTGATGCTGGCGATGGATATCGTCGACACCCTGCGTCATGAGCAGAGCACCGTCGATCGCGAGCTGCAGGCAGATCTGCGGGATGACGCTCTGGTGGCGCGCATTCGCCAGGTCTACGCAGACCAGGGCATCGCGGTCACCGACGATCTGATCCAACAGGGTGTCGAGGCGCTGAAGCAGGACCGCTTTGTCTACAGCGCACCGACGCCTTCGTTCGCGCTGCGCCTGGCCCATGTCTACATTGCGCGCTGGCAATGGTTTCGCCGACTAGCGCTGACTGTGGTGCTGGTCAGCGCTGGCTGGGTGCTCTGGCAACTGCCGCAGCAATGGCGCGAACACCGCGCCTACTCGGCGTACAGCGCGCGGGTGGATGCGCTCAGCGGGCAGATCAGCCAACTCGATCAACGGATTGATCGACTGGGTCGCTGGCACGATGCCCGCAGCGAACCCATCGCCCTGATCCGCGCGCCGGTGGCGCGCCAGCTTGACGAGATCGATAGTACGGTTGAGCGGCTGCGTCGGCAGCGTACGACCATGCTGTCGATACCGCTGCAAGCTGCTGGCAACTTTCGCGCCGACGCAGGTGCGGCCGATCGCCAGCTCAGTGACGCCGAAGCCGTGCTCGCTGAGGCGACTGCCCTGCTGGCGACGGCACAGTCGCGTGTGCATCCGGTCGAGGTGCTGGACCGGTTGGCCGCAGGCTTTGAGCGCACGGCCGCCGTGCTCGACGGAGCTTCGTTGCAATCCAGCGACCTGGCGACGATCACCCAGGTGCGCATTCAAGCCGAGGCAGCGCTGCGCTCGGGCAATGCCGCCCTGGCCGAGCCCGCCGTCATCCGCCTCGACCAGATTGCAACGCAGTTGAGCCTGGCCTACGAGTTACGAATCGTTTCTGCCGAAGGCGTGCGCAGCGGTGTCTGGCGTCACCCTGTCGACAATCCGCAGGGCCGCAACTTCTATCTGGTGGTCGAGGCCATCGGCGAGGAGGGGCGTGCCCTGAGCCTGCCCATTCTCAATGAAGAGACCCAGACCATCGAACAGGTACAACGGTATGCGGTACGCGTACCCGAGGCAGTGTATGAAGAGGTCAAGGCCGACAAGCTCGACAACGGGCTTATTGATCAAGCCCTGGTTGGGCGCAAGCGACGCGGTCAACTCGATGTGCAGTTCGAGCGTCCGGTCGCCGGCGGCTACATCACGCGCTGGGAGCAATAAGCGATGAAGAGCGGAGCTGCTGTCTATCAGGAACTCAATCAGGGCATCGAGGAGGCACGTCAGCGCGCCAACGCAGAGACACGCCAACTTGAGGTGCTCGGCGCCGAACTGCAATCCGCGCGCGATGCCGAATCTCAGCAGACCCGGCAATTGGCTGCACTGCGGCTGGGATTGCTCGCTGACCATCAGATCGTGGCCGGTCTCGACGAGGCCGATCGCCGTGCGCTGAGCCTGGTCGCCGAGCGCGACCAGAAGGCGCAGGCACTCGCCGCGCAGATGGTGGCCTCGCTGACAAGGCAGCAGGCGCTCGGCACAGCGCGCGGCGAACGACTCGCCGAGTACGATCAGCATCTGGCCGTGCTCGACGAGCGCGTGCAGTCCTGTCGCAGCGAACTGGCGCAGACCGAGCGCTACCGTATCGCGCGTGAGACCGCCGATCAGGCCCAGAGTCGCGCCCAGCAAGCCGACCTGAAAGCGGCACAGACCGAACAGGATCGCAGTCGCAAGCGCCTGCCCTACGAGGCGGATCGGCTTTTCATGTACCTCTGGCAGCGCCGCTATGGGTTTCCCGAGTACCGCGCGATGGCGCCCATTCGCGCGCTCGATGGCTGGGTGGCCCGACTAATCGGGTACGAGGCCGCACACCGCAACTATCGCATGCTGCTGGCGCTCGCCGACCGCATGCGCGAGCACGCGCTGCGCCAGCAGGAAGGCGCCGAGGAACTCGACGAGCGCCTGGCTGAACTCGACGAAGAGGCTTTGGCAGCGACCGGTGTCCCCGCGCTCGCCGAAACCGTCGATCACGCCGGTGACGCATTGGCCGCTGCCGGTCGCGCGCTGGCGGCCGAGGAGCAACTTCATCAGCAGCAGTTGGCCGAGCAGGCGGCCATCACCGCGGGCACCGATCCGTACACACTGGCCGCGGTCCAGGTGATTGAGGATCAACTGCTCAGCGA
>JAYSZM010000048.1:0-20420 GCA_043738015.1 Lysobacterales bacterium | reverse complement strand
TTGCCAAGGCCACCAGCCTTGGCGGCGATACGCGCCTCGCCACAGGGCCGAATCCATCGATTTTATTTGTGCCGACAAGTGCGCAACACCACACTAGCGCCTCGCCGGATCCCCGATCAGGGCAGGGTCAGCGCCGCGCGCTCGTCCAACGCCGCCTGCCGGATGCAGCATCCCTCGACGTGGTCATTGACCAGTCCCATCGCCTGCATGAAGGCGTAGATCGTGGTTGGCCCGACAAAGCTCCAGCCGCGTCGCTTCAGATCCTTCGACAGCGCGATCGAAGTCGGTGATTTCGTGATCGCGCGCAGGCTGCCGATATCGCAGTGCTTGGGTCGTTCGGCAGGCCCCGGCTCACGACACCAGAAGTAGGTCGCCAGTGAACCGAATTCCTCGCGCAGCAGCAGCGCCTTGCGCGCATTGTTGATGGTCGATTCGATCTTGCCGCGATGGCGCACTATGCCGGCGTCCTGCAACAGCCGCTCAACTTCGTTGGGTCCGAATTCGGCCAGTCGTTCCAGGTCGAAGTGGGCAAAGGCAGCACGGAAATTCTCGCGCTTGCGCAGGATGGTCAGCCAGGACAGTCCGGCCTGGAAACCTTCGAGGCAGATCTTCTCGAACAGCCGGCGGTCATCCAGCACCGGCCTGCCCCATTCGCGATCGTGGTAGTCCTGATAATCCGGCAGACCGCCCTGCCAGCTGCAGCGCAGCGCCTGGTCACTGCCGAGCAGCAGACCTTGTGCATTCGGTGTACTCATGAGCCAGCATAGCCCGAGCGGCTTGCCCCGAAAAGTTGCGACGCGCACAGCAGACTGCCGCGACAGCGTGCGCGGTCGCGGCAGTCAGGTGAGCCAGCACTCAGCTTGAACGTTCGGCGCCGGCATGGTTCCAGGCGTCGAGCACAGCTCGCTCTGCCTCACCCCAGGTCATCTGGAAATTCGCTGGATCGCCAGTCCATTCGGCGCGTAGCTTGGGTTTGGCGATATCCCAGCTGGTGTCGGGCAGGAGGCGACGCGATTCCCAGCCAAAACGATAAGCGGCGCGAAATTCGGGGTACTCCGCCCCCGCGCTGACGTAGGAACGGGAGCGAAAGTGCGCGGCCCAGTAGGCGTCCTCGGCAGTCGGGTCCACGTCGGTGGGCGCCAGCTCGATGGCGACTTCGTCTGCCGAAGCAGAGTGGCCTGGCGTGATCGGTAGCTGGACCGTGATCGCATCGTTGTTCACCCGTCCCCGCCGGGACGAGAGGTCATCGCTCAGCTTCAAGCTATCGGAACTGTTCATGCGGAACCTCATCGAGTTCATTGGAGCCTCCCTGGTTGGCAGACACCCACCGCGGATAGAGTGCGGGTCCTGGGGAAGCGCAAACCGTGTGCCAAACCTTGGGGGCATAAATTGTTCTTTACGATCAACAGATTGCAGATTGGTGCAGCGTGCAGCTTGCCCGAACGACGCGGGCATTCGCGCTTCTTGCACGAAGACAGTATTGATTTGCGATTCAGTCTCAGCCGGCGCGCGATCATGCCCGCGATGGCGCCCGACAGGATTCCGCCCGCCGTGATCGGCCCGTGTCCCCTACCATGGTCGCCTCTGACCAACCGAATCAAACCTCTGGAGTCCACCGATGAGTCTCAGTCTTTACGCAGCTTCCGTTCCCGTCTTTGTGCAGATGCTAGGCAGCCTCAAGGACCTGCTGGCCAAGGCCGAGGCGCATGCCACAGAACGTGGCATCGACGCCGATGCGCTGCTGCGCGCGCGCTTGTTTCCGGACATGTTTCCGCTGATCCGTCAGGTTCAGATCGCCTGCGATTTCGCCAAGGGTGTATCCGGTCGACTGGCCGGCGCTGAATTGCCGGCGCATGACGATGCGGACCAGAGCTTCGCCGATCTGCAGGCGCTGCTCGACAAGACCCTCGCCTTCGTATCGAGCTTACCGGCCGCTGCTTTTGAAGGCAGCGCCACGCGTGAAATCGTGCTGCGACCGGGCACGCCGAAGGAGCGCCGGATGGCCGGCCAGGCCTATCTACTGAGTTATGGTCTGCCGCAGTTCTTCTTCCATGTCACCACCAGCTATGCCCTGCTGCGCCACAACGGCGTCGCGGTCGGCAAGCGCGACTACATGGGCGCCTACTGAGCAGGCCCGCTCTGAGCGCGCAGCCGGCAACACAGATCGCGACGGACAGCGACCCCGAATCCGGGTCATCGCTTTCCTCCGCCTATGGTGATGGCTGCGCGGAGTTCTACGACGAGCTCTATGGTGCGCTGCCGCGTCAAGTTGCCCGGCGGCTGGCCGAGATCGCCAGTGGCGCGATCGCGTCGGCAAAGGTATCTCCCGCTCCGCAGAAGTCAGTCCAGCACAACGAGGCACCGCGGGTTCTGGAGCTGGGCAGCGCCACCGGTCGCGCCGCCCTCGCTTTGCAAGCGTGTGGAATCACGAACTATGTCGGTGTTGAGCGTTCGCAGCAGATGATTCTGGCGATGCGCGCCAAGCCCGATTGCCGAGACCTCTGCGTCGTGCACGGAGATTTCGCCGAGTGCCGGTTGCCGGGTAGATTCGATCTGACTTCGCGCCCGTCAATACCTTCCAGCTGTTGCCGAGCGCGTACCGTCAAGCCGCCGCCTTCAAGCGTCTGGCCCAGCATCTGCAAGCGCAGGGATATCTGTTGCTGGAGTGTTATGACGACCCGGCCGCGCGATCCGGCCAAGGCGCTTTCGATGAGTGCCATCGACTCGAGACACGGTCGGGTCCGCGCGATTACCGGGTCAGTGGCTATGCCAGTTCGACCGACGAACTCGACGCGATGGCCGCCAGCGCAGGCCTGTCACTGCGGGCGCGCTGGTCCGACTGGCAGCGAACGTCCTGGCGCGAAGGTGATCCGCAGCATATTTCCCTGTACATGGGCGCGGCAGCGACCTGAACGGCTTCAGACTTCGGCGGCCTGCAGCGGATAGTAATGTCTGCAGTCACGCCACTCATGAATCGGTTGATCGTCAACATAGCTTGTTGGCTTCGGAAGGAAGCCGGAGAAACAGTCGGAGATGGCCAGTTCGTCAGCTGCGACGCGGCAATAGTCCGCCCCGCCCGAGCTCCAGAGAAAGAGTTGCGCTCCATCCTTGTGCAGCTGGCGAATTGCCGCGACCACCGACGGCATCGGAATCCGCTTGGTCCCCACCGACCTGACCAGGGTGTCGTCGACATCCACAAACACGATGCGCTGCCTCATCGGACGCCAACACAAACTCGATCGCCGCACACACCGCCGCCACCTGGGCGGCATTGCATTGCGCCGGCGTCGCCCGCGGGCTGTCGGGATAGACCTCGGTGGTCGTCTTGTACGCAGCATCGGTGATGCCCGCACACAGGCCGAGTTGGCGCAGCGGGTAACGGATGACGCCGGGCGCGACGACCGTTGAACCGATGATCTCGCCGTTCTGATCGGCCGGCGCAATATGGGTGATCTTCGCCACCGCTGTGATGATTGCCTGCTGGAAATCCGGCTGCGGATGCTCGCTGTCATCGACCAGATAGAAACCATCGGGAATTTCCTCCGCGGCGTGGTCCTTGCCATCCCGCGCTGCCAAGGCCGGGCGAAACTCCGTCTCATCCGTGTCCGTGGTTTCATGCAAGTCGACATGTGCGGCGAACTGTTCGCGCAGTGGCGCGATCAAGCGCATCAGCGCAGCCGATTCCTCGGCCGCCGCGCCCGTACGAAACGAACGGTTGGGGTCCACGGCGTCAGCATTCCAACGGTGGATTCTCTCGTAGGCCCACGGACTGATGCAGGGTGCGACCAGCAGATTGACCCGGCCGGCATAGCGCTCGGCCTCGGTCTCAACGAACTGCAGGGCGCCGTGCACGCCGCTGGTCTCGTAGCCATGCACGCCGCCGCTGACCAGGACGATGGGAAGCCGCTCATCCCAGTTGCGGCTGCGGATCGCCATCAGCGCGTACTGATCCGGCGCGTAGTCGAGCTGACCGTACTGCTCGACATCGAAGCGCGTGCGCAGTCGATCGATCACGCTGAGCACGTCGTCGGCGTAGCTACGTTGACGAATCTGCTGTGACCGCCATGCGGATCGTTCCTGCGCGCCCCAGGGAACTCCGGGCGTGCCGATAGGGTAGGGCGTGGTCGCGCTCATGGTCCTGCCTGTTGTGCAGCCCGCACGGGGCCTCAACGGGAATTTTAGCAGCCCGATGGCAACCGTCGCCCATCCCACGGACGGCGCGGCGGCTGCGCCGCCATTGGCGGGGATTTTGCGCAATGCGTGTACTAGGCAGTGAGACCAGAACTTTCCGGAGCCGATCATGTCCCTCACGACCGTCAAACTGACATCTGCTGACGCAACGCGCTCCTCGCTGACCTGGCTCACCCGCCAAGGCCTGTACGCTGTGCTCGGCGCCGCTCTGATCGTGGCCGGGCCAGTCACTGCCGCGGACGATCCCAATGCCCCACTGTCGAGCAACCTCAACGGCATCAATGATTTCAGCGACGAGTTCCCGTTCGTCGACTTGATGAAGTCCTCACGCGACTGGATTCCCGGCAACGCCAGCGGCTGCTTCGACTGCCGCGAACCCGGCAGCAATGCCGCCTGCCTCGCACCAAACGCCTGCCCGGTCAGCGTCAACCGCGACAGCAATGGTTTCGTCAGCAGTCTGCAGCCCAATCAGGTCGTGCGCACCGTCATCCATGCCGGCACCACACCGGGGCGACTCGCTGCCGGCAATTACACGATGCGTTTCGATGGCCAGGGCACGATCCAGATGTTCGGTGCCAGCGTGGTCAACCAGAGCAGTGGCCAGTTGGTGTTCAATATCGCCAGCAGCAGTGGCAACAACATCGGCTTCAACCTCACCACGGTCAACGCCGGCGATCCGCTGCGCAATCTGCGCATCCTGCCGCCGGGTGGCGTCTGCGCCAACGATGAGCGCCGCTTCTGCGACACCGGCAATCCTTGCGCGAGCGCCGCCGTGTGCAATCTGTTCACCACAGCTGGCGTTGCCGAACAGCAAATCTTCCAGCCGCGCTTTCTGACCAATGTCGCCGGCTACCGGATGCTGCGTTTCATGGACTGGATGGAAACCAACAGCTCGCCCGTGGTCAGTTTTGCCGACTACCCGACGCCGACCAGCGCGTTCTGGCATCGGGTGCCGCCACAGATCCTGGCCGAACTGGGCAATCGCATTGCATCCGATCTCTGGATCAATATTCCGCACCGTGCCGACAACGGTTTCATCGATGCCTTTGCGACCGTGCTGCGTGATGATTTTCGCAGCGACCGCCGCATCTATATCGAATACAGCAACGAGAACTGGAACGGCATTTTTTCTCAGGGCCGCGAAATCGGCGGGCAGTTCTGCCCGGGCTTTGCCGACCTCGCTGCCAACTGCCAGCAGGATGGTGTGCCCGGCAATGGCATCGCCTGCGAAATCGATCCGAACACCTTCAACATCCCCGAGCCCGGCCGTAGCGCCTGTTTCCAGGCCCTGGTCCGTGCCTGGGGTGATCGCTCGGTGCAGATATTCGATCGCTTCGACAGCGTGTTCGGCGCCAGCGCAGGGGATCGCCTGGTCCGCGTTATTGCCGCACAGGCAGCAAATCCGGATCTCGGTCGCCAGATCATGGCGCGCAATGTCACCGGGCAGGCGTTCACGGTCGCCAGTCGCACCGATGCCTATGCCAGTGCGCCGTATTTCGGCACCGAGTACTGCACACCAGACAACGGCTTCAATCCGGACAGCGATCCGGCGATCTATGCCAGTACCAGCGCCTTTCTCGACCATCTGCAAACTCAGGGCCTGGACCGTGCACGCGGATTCATGCAGGGCAGTCGCGCCATGCTCGACAATAATTTCGGTGGACTCGGCATCCGCCATATCTCCTACGAAGGCGGACAACATCTGGTCGGCGTCGGCGGCTTCACCTTCAACTCGACTTGCAATACCCGCTTCGACGAGGCCAACAATGATCCACGCATGGGCACGATCTACCAGACCTATCTGGATGACTGGAAGCTCAATGGCGACGAGTTCACCCACTTCGTCAACGTCGGCCGCTGGGGCCCGTTCGGCCGCTGGGGCGCGCTGGAATTCCAGGATCAGAGCCCGAGTGCGTCGCCGAAATTCAGTGCGATGCAGGCCTTCAGCGCGGCCAATCCGTGCTGGTGGCCGGGCTGCACGCAGAGTGGCGGCAGCGCGCCTGACCCGCTGTTCAGTGATGGCTTCGAAGGTGCCGCCACGCCTTCCTGCACACCCGCGCAACTGCTCGGCGACAGCGGATTGGAGCAGACCGCGCCGGACGGACAATCCAATCCGGTCTGGGCATCGACATCGAGTAATTTCGGCACCGTGTTCTGCAGTACGGGCATCTGTCCCGACGATGGCAGCGCACCGGCGCCGCGCACCGGCACGTTTTACGCCTGGTTCGGCGGCTTCAATGGCGCGGAGAGCTCCAGCCTGAGCCAGACCGTCAGCATTCCGGCCGGCAATCCGCGCCATCTCAATTTCTTTCTGCGGAGCGCGCGTTCGACCGCGCCCCTCGATGCGGAACTGCGCGTGCTGATCGACGGCAATACGGTGCGTACGTTTGCCGAGCCCGCTGCGACCGAGCCCAGCTACGTGGCGCGCACGGTTGATCTATCGGCCTTTGCCAACGGCGCCGCGCATCAGCTGCGCTTCGAATACAGCACGCCAGCGGGCGGCGGGGTCTCCAATTTCCTGGTCGATGACATCAGCATCGACTGTGTCGCCAACGGCAATTGAGTCTCACTTCTGACGGGTCGGCACCTGCGCCGACCCGCATTGACCCGCCATCGGACAGGCGTCGCCGAACTATCAGGAGCCCCTGGGGCTTCCAGAGGTTCCCTACCAGACCACCTCGGCCATCGAGCAGTTCAGACCCGAACCGATACCGAGCAGGGCGATGCGCTTGCCCTTGGTCAGCCGGCCGGTTTCCTTGAGCTTGGACAGGGCGAACGGCACTGAAGCCGGCCCGATATTGCCGAACTCCGGAAAGATCGTCAGCACGCGGCGCGGATCGATGCCGAGCAACTCGCAGATTGCGCTGGTGTGCACCTTGCTGATCTGGTGGATGACAAATTCATCGAGTTCGTCGGTCGCCCAGCCGAGCGCCGCCCGCGCCGCCTGAAAGGTTTTGGCAGCGAGCTTGAGTCCCTCGACCAGCAACATCCGGGTGTCGGTGACCATTTGATCGATATTGCCGCGGCAGAGATGCGAGAAATTGGTCGCTGCACGGGTGACACAGCCCAGGTAACGATGACCCTCGGGCGCCAGCTCGGCGCGCGCCATCACCATCGCAGCAGCGCCAGAGCCCAGGGTCAGCGAGGCGAACTCGTTGCGGAACTGGTCGGCGGTGACGGTCGGCTGCAGCAGACGCAGGATCGTGCTCTCATTGATGCCATCGGCGGTTTCGCCATCGACGATCAGGGCGTACTCGATGTCACCGCGCTCGATCATCCGAGCGGCGATGTCCATGCCGTTGAGGAAGGCCAGGCAGGCATTGCCGACATCGAAGTTCTGGCAGGTGTCGGCAAGGCCGAGATTGCCGTGGATGATGCTGGCCGTACTCGGCTCCAGAAAATCACGGCAGACCGAGGTGTTGACCAGAATGCCGATTTTCTCGTGCGGAACACCGCAGTCGGCCATCGCTTTCTGTGCCGCCATCGTGGCCGCATCCGAGGGTTGCATCGGGCCGTCCCAGAGCCGGCGGGCATTTATTCCGGCGACATCCTCAAGCAGGTTTTCACGGATTCCGAGGCGGTCGAGCGTCGGTTGCAGCCGCTCCATGATGTCGGCCGAAGACAGTCGCCGAGGCGCGTCGATATGGGTGACGCTGACGATCGCGACGTGCTTGTAATGCATGACAGCCCCTGCAAAATCCGGAAAGTCGGTCAGGCTAGCGCGCTAAGCCCTTGCGGGGCAAGAAAACGACGGTGCCGGAGCCGATTCTGACGCGGGTTGACCGCTCGCCGTGCCAGGTTTGGTCGGCAGGTGTTGTCCGGCCTGGCCGCGCAATCTTGTTTCCGGCACCCGGAACACGTAGACCGCGGCGCGCGAACCACGCTGATCGCTTGCCACGGCGCCTTCGACATCGCGCTCTGAGCCAGCCACAATCCAAGCATGCCCTCGTTCCCGACCCGCTCATGACCGCGCCCGTGCCTGCGCCGACGCCGACGCGCACGCTGCGCCTGCTGACCTTCAATATCCAGGCCGGATCCAAGACCAATGAGATGCGCGAGTATGTAACTCGGGGCTGGCAGAGCGTCTGGCCGCATCGCGACAAGCAGTCCAATCTGGGCCAGGTAGCCAAGCTCGCCGTCGACTATGACGTCGTGGCGCTGCAGGAGGCCGATGCCCATAGTGTACGTTCGGGCTTTCGCCATCAAGTCGAATGGCTGGCTGAGAGCTCGGGCTTTCCGTTCTGGAGCCATCAGCGCAATCGTGCACTGACCCTGGCTTCCCCTGGCAATGGCGTGCTGTCGCGGATCGAGCCGAGCGATGTCTTGGCGCACAAACTGCCTGGTCGAATCCCTGGCCGCGGCGTGCTCGAACTGCGCTTTGGTAGTCATCAGGATGCCTTGCGCATCATCGTCGCGCATCTGTCCCTGACGCCGAATGGCCGGCGTCGCCAGGCCGAGTATCTTGCTGAGATCATCGGCGACGCACGTCACGCGGTGCTGATGGGCGATCTCAACTGCGAGCCCGATGCAGCCGCTCTGCGCCCCTTGCTGGAGGGCACCCGGCTGCGCGCAGCGCCGCACCTGCCGAGCTTTCCGGCCTGGGAACCGCGCCGATCGATTGATCAGATCCTGCTCACTCCGGCGCTCCGCGTGCGTCGTTATGAAGTCCTGCCGCTGCATGTTTCCGATCACTTGCCAGTGGCCGCTGAAATCGAGCTGCCCCTCAACGCGATCGCCGAGCACAAGCCGGACTGAATCCGGCAGCGGACGATTGGCGCGCGAAGCTGGCCGCGAATTGCCTCGTCCGCGACCACATCCGGTCACGGTCTGTTGGCTGTGCATCGTTACACTGCGGTGATGCACAAGTTGAAGTTCTTTCCTCGTCTTTTCAGAAAACTCTCGCTGCTCGTTACCGCCGCCCTGCTGATTGCTCCGGCCAGCCAAGCCGACCCGGCGACGCAACGTCAGCAGTTTGAACTCGGCTATCGGCTCGCCGGCAAGGGGCACGACTGGAAGGACCAAGCGCGCGCGCTGAAACATTACCCCTTGCTCGCCTGGATCGAGCATGTCGAATTGATGCGCCCCCAGCATCCCGAGACCGAACGCATCGAAGCTTTTGTTGCGCGCCATGGCGATACCTATCTTGCCGCCGAGCTGCGCCGCCTGCTGGCCAAGCGCTATGCCGAGGCCAAGCGTTGGAAAGACCTGTTGGCCCTCGAACTTGGCACGCCCGATCAGGAAACCCGCTGCCGACAGTTGCTGGCACATATCGAGACCGACGTCGCCGTCGATGAATTGCTGCCCAAGGCGCAGGCGCTCTGGCTGAGCGCCAGTTCCTTGCCGCTGAGTTGCGATCCGGTGTTCGACTGGATGCGCGATCACGGTGGTGTCGATGCCGCGCTCCTGTGGCAAAGAATCGGATTGGTCGCCCTGCACGGTCAGGCCCAGTTCCTGCGCCAACTGGCGTCCGGCCTGGATGCCGGCGATCGCACGGCAGTCCAGCATCTGGCGGATCTTTTGCTCGATCCGCAGAAGCAGCGCGTCAACGCCCGCAACTGGCCGGACGACAGCGCGCATCGTCGCGCCCTGTCCTACGCGGTAGCGCGCATCGCGCGGCGCGACGAGAATCTCGCTGCGGCGCTATGGCGCGAATTCAGTGCGCGCTTCAGCTTTGACGAAGACGCCAAGGCGCGCATGCTCGACGCCATCGCGCTCTACCGCGCTAGCTCCTACAGCAGCGATGCGGCCGACTGGATGGGCCTGATCGCGGTCGGCAAGGACAGCGCCATGACGCGCGAATGGCGGGTGCGTGAGGCGCTTTCGCGACAGGACTTTCCTGCGGTGCTCGCTGGCCTGGCACGGATGGATGCCGAGCAGCAAGCCGATTCACGATGGCGCTATTGGCATGCCCGTGCGCTCGATGAAACCGGGCAGGGCGCGCTCGCCCTCCTGGCCTGGCGGGCTCTGGCCAGCGCGCCCAATTTTCATGGCTTCCTCGCTGCCGATCGACTCGGCCAGCCCTACGCGCTCTGTCCGATTGCCAGCCCCCAGCTCGAGCTCAGCGCCGTGCTGCAGCGCTATCCCGCCCTCGAGCGCGCGCTCGAGTTTCGCGCGATTGGCTGGAAGCCGCAGGCCAATCGCGAATGGACTCACCTGCTTGCCCGCCTCGACAGCGAGGCGCGCCGCGAAGTCGTAACCGTCGCCGATCAGCAGTCCTGGTTTGATCGTGCGCCGTTTGCCTTGAATGCAGCTGCCGACCAGCGTCTCTACAGCCTGCGTTTCGCGCTCGCCCACCGCGCGTTGATCGAAGCCACGGCGAAGGCGCAGAGCCTTGAGTCGGCCTATGTGTATGGCCTGATCCGCTCCGAGAGTGCCTGGGTCAGCGATGCGCGCTCACACGCCGATGCCTATGGTCTGATGCAACTGCTGCCTTCGACGGCACAACGTATGGCGCGATTGGAAGGCGTCAAGTTTGCCGGGACTGGGCCCCTGCTCGATCCGCCGCTGAATGTGCGACTCGGCACGCGTTATCTCGTCGAGGTCGGCAAGCGCTATCAGGGTTCGCCCTGGCTGGTGGCGGCCGCCTACAACGCTGGTCCGGGCCGCGTCGAATCCTGGCTGGGCAAGCGCGGGCATTTGCCGGTTGATGTGTTCATTGAGACCATCCCATTTCGCGAAACCCGCGAATACATAGCGCGCGTGCTGGCCTTTACCCAGATCTACGACTGGCGCCTGCATGGCACGATGCGGCCACTGTCCGAGCGTCTGCCCGGCGCTGGAAAATCGTTCACAGCCGAACACGTCCCGGCATCGCGTCGCGCCGTGCATTGCCCCAACTGATCCCGTCAATCGATTGAACCGAAGCGCGTTTCAGCGCGGTCGCGGCTTGGCGCGATGGGTCGCCGTCGCGGTCCAGGGATCGTCGGGCCAGGGATGACGTGGGTAGCGTCCCTTCAATTCCTTGCGTACCTCGGGATAGGTGCGCTCCCAAAATCCGCGAAGATCCTGAGTGACTTGCACCGGTTTCTGACCCGGTGACAGCAGATGCAGCACGACCGGTACGCGTCCCTGCGCGATGCGCGGCGTGTCGGCCAGGCCGAACAGTTCCTGCAGCTTGACCGCGAGTACCGGTGCCTCGCCCCGTGTGTAACTGAGCTTGCGGCTCATCCCGCTGGGCACACTGATCTCGCGCGGCGCATGCAGATCAAGCGCGCGCTTTGCGGCGTAATCCAATCGCCCCATCATGGACTCGCCGAGTTCGCCGCTAGTGAGATCGCCGAGCTTGCTCTTGCCGTGCAGGGCTGGCAGCAGCCATTCGTCCATATTTGCAGCCAACCATTCATCGCTGACATCGGGAAAATCCAGCTCATCGCACCAAGTGCGCAGACCGAGCACACGCGCCTGCCATTCGCGCAGGCCTTCGTTCCAGGGCAGGCAGTCGAGTCCGAGCTGGGCGATTCCGGCCAGCAGGATGCGCGCGGTCGCCTCATCACGCGGAGTCGGTACGTGCCGACGTTCCAGCACCAGCTGCGAAAACCGCCGCTCCTCGTGCGCCTCGACCACGCCGCTGTCGCGATTGAACGCGAGTTGGCGGCCGCGGCTGTAGTGCGAAGCAAACGCGCGCTCGATCAGCTCAGGATCGACCGGCGCGGCGCGCTGGATCAGGCTGTCGCGCTCGTCGTAGCGAATCTCGGCGATCACCAGCCAGGGCTCGCCGAACAATGCGGACTCATGCAGCAGCTGGGCGCCGCGTCCATTGGCGAGCTGGTAGCGGCGCGGGTTGCCCGGATCCTGGCGTGCGATGCGGTCGGGATAGGCATAGGCCAGCACCTGTCCAACATCGTAGGGCCCCCACTCAGCTTCGCGACCGCTGCTGACGACGAGCCTTCGTCGCCACTGCTTCGCCGCCTGATCGATGCTGGCCAGCAGATGGCGGTCGGCGCGCGCATCGCTGCGGCCACTGCGCAGCGCCTGCAAGCTGGCCAGCCGTGGTCGCAGATCATCGCTGCGTCTGGCCTCGCCACGAAAGGGATCGCGGGCCTCGATCAAAGCGGCGACATCGCAGGCGAGTCCCTGCAGCGCCGCCGGGGCACGCCGCATTGCATTGGCCAGTCGAGGGTGCGCGCCCAATGCGAGCAGGGAGCGCCCATGCGCGGTCAGTCGTTCGGTCTCGTCGAGTGCATCCAGCGCCTGCAGCAACTCGATGCCCTGCGCCAGCGTGCCGGCCGGCGCCGGATCGGGCAGGCGCAGGCCGGCATTGCCCCAGGTCTTCAGCTCCAGCGCGAAGGCCGACAGTTCGATGCGATGCAGCTCGGGACGCAGTGCCGGGTCGAGTCGCTGGCTCTCCGGCCACAGTCGATAGCAACGTCCCGCTGCTACGCGGCCGGCACGACCGGCACGTTGCGTGGCGGACGATTGCGCGATGCTGACCGTCTGCAGCCGACTCATGCCGCTGCCTGGATCAAAGCGCGGCTCGCGCGCCAGGCCGGAATCGACCACGGCGCGGACGCCGGGCAGGGTCACGCTGGACTCCGCCACATTGGTTGCCAGCACCACCCGGCGGCGGGTGCCGGGTCGCAGCAGGCGCGCCTGTTCCTCGATACCGAGTTCACCGTGCAGGGCATCGACCTCGGCATCAATCTCGGTCAGCAGACGCCGCGTCCGCTCGATCTCCAGTTTGCCGGGCAGAAAGCACAGCACGTCGCCATCGGTTTCAATGAGCGCCTGCTCGATGCAGCGGCGCATCTGGAACTCCAGCGTCTCCTGGGCGCGCGCCGGCAGATGGCTGATCACGACCGGAAAGCTGCGGCCCTCCGAGCTGATCCGCGGCGCATCCAGATAGCGTGCCAAGCGCTCACCATCGAGGGTTGCCGACATCACCAGCAGGCGCAGCTCCGGGCGCAGACTCGACTGGATATCCAGACACATGGCGAGGCCGAGGTCGCTGTGCAGATGGCGTTCGTGGAACTCGTCGAACAGCACGGCCGCAATGCCATCAAGGGTCGGATCATCCTGCAGCATCCGCGTCAGGATGCCCTCGGTGACAACTTCGATGCGGGTACGCGCCGAGACCTTGGATTCGAACCGGATGCGATAGCCGACCCGCTCGCCGACTGCCTCGCCCAATTGCGCCGCCATGAACATCGCCGCCGAGCGTGCTGCAATACGGCGCGGTTCCAGCATCAGGATCTTGCCGGAAAGCCAGGCCTGCTCGAGCAGCGCAAGCGGAACCTGAGTCGTCTTGCCAGCGCCCGGTGGCGCCTCCAGCACCAGACGCGGATGCACGCGCAGGCTTTCAAGCAGCTCGGGCAGGATGGCCTGGATAGGAAACTCGGGTCGCGCAGTCATTCGACCATTGTAGGTCGGCTCGGCATCGCCGCCCGCTGGTCGCGCCGATCAAATCGCGGTGGCCGCCCCGGCTCGGTTGCAAGGCCGTACGGATCCATTGCGCTGAAAGCTTGTTCGCGCAGCACCGGTCCCATTGAATTCAACCCAAAGGAACCGATCATGGTCACTGTCCTTCGCTCTTTCGCCCTGATGATGTTCCTGTTTATGCTGCCGGCGGCACATGCCGGCCTGCTCACCGATCCCAAAGACGTTCGTCTGCCACCGGCCGGTATCGAAGCACCGGATGCTGACCTGCAGACCCTGGACGGCAAACCGACGCGGATCGCCATGCTGCGCGCCGGCAAGCCCGCCCTGCTGGTGTTCTATCGCGGCGGCTGGTGCCCGTACTGCAATCTGCAATTGAGCGAGCTGCGCAAACTCAAGCCGCTGCTCGCCGAGCACGAGGTCCAGCTGATCGCGGTCAGTCCGGATCGGCCGGAAGAATTGCGCAAGTCGCTCGACAAGCACGAGCTCGACTACATCCTGGCCTCGGATGCCAGCACCGAGCTGATGCAGGCCTATGGCATCGGATTCCGTGTCGATGACGCCACGATCGAGAAGTACAAGGGCTTTGGCATCGATCTCGAACAGGCCAGCGGTGCCAAGCACCATGCGCTGCCGGTACCGAGCGTGTTCCTGATCGATGCTGCGGGAACGTTGCAGTTTGTCTACGCCAATCCAAACTACACCACCCGTATTCCGGAGCGTTTGCTGCGCGCTGCCGTTGAGTCGCTGGCTCATCGCGAGTTTGGAAAAAGTCTGAAATAACAAGCGCATGGCGCGCGGCCTGACAGCCGTCATGAACGTTTGGGTGGCGCAAGCGGTATGCTGAGGAAGTGGCGCGCCTTGTTCGGACACCGGTGTTCAATCCCGGACCGGCTTGGCGCGCAATCTGGCACCGCGGTGCCCCTTCGTCAGTGGAGTCCGTGCGATGAGTACACCGAACGACCAGCTCAAAAACCTGTTCAAGATCGTCCGTGAGTCCGGCGGCGGTGGCAAGCAGCGCAGCGGCGGGCCGAACGCACCGGCGCCTGATCTCCCGGTCGGTTGGATCGGCATAGGCGTCGCCGCAATGATCCTGCTGTGGGCGAGCTTCAGCAGCTTCTACACAGTGCAGCCCGAGGAGCGCGCGGTGGTCAAGCGTTTCGGCGCGGTGATCAAGACCTCCGATCCCGGCCTGCACTTCAAGATTCCATTCGGCGTCGACAGCGTGCAGTTGGTCAAGACCGAGCGCGTGCTGAAGCAGGAATTCGGCTTCCGCACCCTGGATACCGAGCGTGATCGTACCCAATATGCCTCCGAAGATCATCCAGACGAGTCATTGATGCTCTCGGGCGATCTGAACATCATCGATGTCGAGTGGGTGGTCCAGTACCGCATCGCCGAGCCGATGAAATTCCTCTATCACCAACGCAACCCCGAAGGGACGCTGCGTGATATTTCAGAGTCGGTGATGCGTCGCGCTGTCGGCAATCGGCTGGGCAGTGATGTGCTGACCACGGCCCGCGTCGAGATTTCCAATATCGTCCGCGACGAAATCCAGCAGGCGATGGAGAAATACGACAATGGCATCCACGTCGTCACTGTCGAATTGCAGGACGTCGTACCGCCTGCCGCCGTGCAGCCGGCATTCAACGAGGTCAACGAGTCGCGCCAGGAGCGCGAGCGGATGATCAATGAGGCGACCAAGCAGGCCAATCAGCAGATTCCGCGCGCCAAGGGCGAGGCCAACCGGCTGATCACCGAGGCCGAAGGCTATGCCACCGAGCGCGTCAACCAGGCCCACGGCGAGACTGTGCGGTTCAGCTCCATCCTTGCCGAGTACCGTGCCGCGCCGGAGGTGACACGGACCCGCATGTACCTCGAAACGCTGAACGAGGTTCTCCCCAAGGTCGGCGCCGTCTACGTCGTACAGAACGGCAGCACCGGCCCGATTCCGCTGCTCAACCTGCGTGATGCCAAAACTGTAGTTGCCGAGGAGGTCCGCTGATATGCGCAGTTCCATGATCCTCATCATTGCTGCCTTCCTGCTGCTGCTGGTCAGTCGCTCGGTCTATGTGGTTGACCAGTCCGAACAGGCCATCCTGGTTCAGTTCGGCGAGCCTGTGGGCGACATCGTCAGCACGCCCGGTCTGCATTGGAAAAAGCCCTTCATCCAGGAAGTGCGCCGCTTCGACAAGCGCGTGCTGCCCTGGGATGGCGATGTCAGTCAGGTGCCAACCCTCGGCCGCGAATTCGTCCTGGTCGATACCACCGCACGCTGGCGGATTTCCGATCCGCTGCGCTTCCTGCGTTCGGTACGTGACGAACAGGGTGCGCGTACGCGACTGGATGACATTATCGACTCGGTAGTTCGCGACATCATCTCGGGCACGTCGCTCGAGGAGATCGTGCGGTCCAAGGACTGGACGGTCGACGCCAAGAAACTCGAAGAGCTGGAAGAGGAAGTCGTTACCCGTCAGGACGTCCAGCTGACCAAACCCAAAAAAGGTCGCGAATTTCTGGAACAGGAAATGCTGGCCGCGGCATCCAGGCTGATGCCCGAGCTCGGCATCGAGCTGGTTGACGTGCGCATTCGGCGCATCAATTACATCGATTCTGTGCGCCGTCAGGTCGAGACCCGGATGATCTCCGAACGCCAGAGCATTGCCGAACGCTTCCGCGCCGAAGGCCAGGGCCGCAGCTCCGAGATCCTCGGTGAAATGTCACGCGAGTTGCGCACGATCAGCTCGGAAGCCGAACGTCAGGCAGCCGAGATCCGCGGCAAGGCCGACGCCGAAGCCACCCGCATCTATGGCGAAGCTTTCGGCGCCGATGCCGAGTTCTATGCCTTTTTCCGGACGCTGGAGAGCTACTCGACGATGGGCGCCAACACCACCTTGATGTTGGGCGCTGACGCCGAGTTCTTCCGCTATCTCGAATCCACCCGGCGGCGGCCGGCGGGCGGCCGCTGATCGCTGCGACCGGGGCGGATTGGCGTTCGCCCTGGTCCGGATCACGAAAGCTGGCCTTGCGCTGCAAGGGCCGATTCTCACCGACCCTTGTAGGCGGTGATCCTTGTGTTAAATTCGCTCCCCGCCCTCTTTGCGACCGTGTCCGCTCGCAGCCGATGGCGTCCCCGCTTACTGGCCGAGACCTACACGATGAAAATGATTGCCTGTTTGAGCCTGTTGATTGCGGCCAGCGTCAGCGCAACTGCGCATGCGCAGAGCCGCGAAGCTGTCAATCCCACCGAGGCGCACATCACCACCTTCTTGCCGGGTGCCCCGCTGCAGGTACTGGGTGCACCCATCTTGCTGGATACCCGTCCGAACCTCATTACCCACCCGGGCGGCGGCAGCGGCGGCCTTGACGAGAGTCGGCTGCAGAATACCAGTCAGGGCATGGGCACCATCGGATTTGGCGTTCAGCAGGGGGCCAACAATCGGATCGCCGACGAATTTGTGGTCCCGGCAGCGGGCTGGCAGATCTCCGATATCTCGGTCTATACCTATCAAACCGGATCGACCACCACCTCGACGATCACCGGGCTGAATTTCCAGATCTGGGACGGTGATCCGAGCGTAGTCGGATCGACCGTGGTGTTTGGCGATACCGCCACCAATCGGATGAGCACTACCGCGTTCACCAATATCTTCCGGGTCACCGAAACCACGATTGGCGGCACCACCCGCCCAATCATGTCGGCGACCGCGTCCGGGCTGTCGATCAGCCTTCCCGCCGGTACCTACTGGCTGGATTGGCAGTTGAACGGCTCGCTGGCCTCCGGTCCCTGGGCGCCCCCGCTGACCATCCTGGGACAGCCGATCACCGGCAATGGCCTGCAGTCGATCGCTGGGGTGTGGGGCGCGGCCGTGGATGGCGGCACCGGCATGGCGGCACAGGGCTTCCCGATGACGATCAACGGTGTCGTGAACGAAGCCGACGTTGGGCTGACCAAGATCGCCAACGGCGCCGGCGCGCTGATTATCGGCAGCAACTTCAGCTACGACATCACGGTCAGCAATGCGGGCCCAGCCGGCGCCACCGGTGTGGTCGTGACCGATGCTTTGCCAGCACAGGTCAGCTACGTCTCCAATACTTGCGGCGCCAGCTTTGCTGCGCCCACACTCACTTGGACCGTGGGTGCGCTCGCCAACGGAGCCAGCCAGATGTGCACGGTAAACGTCACCGTGGTCAGCGGCGGCTCGATCAGCAATACCGCCAGCGCCACCAGCACCAGCAGCGATCCAACGCCGGCCAATGACAGCGCAACCGCCGTAGTCGGCGGCGCCCCGGCGGACGCCGATGTTTCAATCAGCAAGACAGTTTCAGGTGCCAACAATGTCGACGTGGGCGCCAATGTGAGCTATCTGCTCAGCGTCAGCAATGCCGGCCCGGCCGACGCCACAGGCGTGGTGGTCACCGACAGCCTGCCGGCCACGCTGACCTATGTGTCCAATAGCTGCGGTGCAAGCTACGTCGCACCGACCCTGACCTGGACCATAGGTGCGCTTGCCAATGGTGCATCCGCAACATGCACCCTGGTCGCAACGGTCGGCAACTCCGGGCAGATCAGCAACACTGCCAATGTCAGCGCGACAAACACCGATCCGAACAGCGCCAACAACAGTGGGACCGCCGTGATCACCGGTGCTGTCCAGGTTGCGGTGCCGGCGAACTCGGTCCTGGCTTTGCTGGCCCTGATGATGGCTGTGCTGAGCGTAGGCGCGTACGCGACCCGGCGGAGCTGAGCCCTCTGTGAGCGATCCGCTGGCCAGGCGATGGCCAGCGGAAAGAATCCGCGGACGCAGTTCAGTGTCGACTCCGGGACACCGCATCAGGCTGGCCCGGAGTGCGGAGCCCTTACGGCCTCGGGATTTGCAGCCGCCGCCCGGCCGGCTCTGCGCACCCTGGCCAAGCCAGGGTCTGCGTCACGCATCAAATCTGCCAAAGTAGCGTTCGACGAGCGGCGTCAGGGCATGATCTGGTTGCCAGCGGGCAATCGGCAGTCTATGCACCCTATTGATGCATTGATTCACCATACTGGTGCGTTGTTCGGCGGTTGCTCCGCCGCTTGTTAGCCTCGACCTCGCGCCCAGGGCCATGCCACAGAGGGCGCAGGCAAAAAATGCTGCAATGGCACGAAGATTGCCAAACACTTGCCAACCCCCGACCTTCTATCACCATTGGAGTGCATCATGGCTGTCGAAAACGTCCTCAAAATGATCAAGGATCACGAAATCGAATTCGTCGATCTGCGTTTCGCCGACATGCGCGGCCTGCAGCACCATGTGACCTTCCCCGCCAAGGCCATTGACGCCAGTCTGTTCGAAGACGGCAAGATGTTTGATGGCTCCTCGATCAGCGGCTGGAAGGGCATCAACGAATCGGACATGGTGCTGATGCCGGATCCGGGCACTGCCTTCGTCGATCCGTTCACCGAACACCCGACCCTGGTGCTGATCTGCGATGTGCTCGAGCCGAGCACGATGCAGGCCTATAGCCGCTGCCCACGTTCGACCGCCAAGCGCGCCGAGGCCTTCATCAAATCCAGCGGAATTGCCGATACCGCGTTTTTTGGGCCCGAACCCGAGTTCTTCATCTTCGACAATGTGCGCTGGCAGAACAACATGAACGCCGTCAGCTTCGAGATCGAATCCGAAGAAGCTGCCTGGAGTTCCAACAAGAAATTCGAGACCGGCAACAGCGGGCACCGTCCCGGCGTCAAGGGCGGCTACTTCCCGGTTGCCCCGGTCGATTCGTTGGGTGATATCCGCGGCGAAATGTGCAAGGTGCTGGAATCCATTGGCCAGATCATTGAAGTGCATCACCACGAAGTCGCTACCGCCGGCCAGTGCGAAATCGGCATCAAGTTCAACACCCTGGTGCAGAAGGCAGACGAACTGATCACGATGAAGTATGTGGTCAAGAACGTGGCGCACCGCAATGGCAAGACCGCCACCTTCATGCCCAAGCCCATCGTGGGTGACAATGGCTCGGGCATGCATGTCCACCAGTCACTGGCCAAGGGCGGCCAGAACCTGTTTTCCGGAGATGGTTACGGTGGTCTGTCGCAGATGGCGCTGTGGTACATCGGCGGCATCTTCAAGCACGCCCGCGCGATCAATGCTTTCACCAACTCGACCACCAACAGCTACAAGCGTCTGGTTCCAGGATTCGAGGCGCCGGTGATGCTGGCCTACTCGGCGCGCAATCGTTCGGCGTCCTGCCGCATTCCCTGGGTATCCAGCCCGAAGGCTCGCCGCATCGAGATCCGTTTCCCGGATCCGGTCAATTCCGGCTATCTCGCCTTCACCGCCCTGCTGATGGCTGGACTCGATGGCATTCGCAACAAGATCGATCCAGGCGAGGCGATGGACAAGGATCTCTATGACCTTCCGCCCGAAGAAGCCCGCAACATCCCGCAGGTTTGCCACTCGCTCGACCAGGCGCTGGACGCTCTCGACCAGGACCGCGACTTTCTCAAGGCCGGCGGCGTGTTCAGCGACGACATGATCAATGGCTACATCGATCTGAAAATGCAGGAAGTAACCCGCTTCCGCGCCGCCACACATCCGCTCGAATATCAGATGTACTACTCGATCTGATTGCAGTTGCAGCGCGCTTCAAGCAAACGGCCCGCAGTGCGGGCCGTTTGCTTTTGTCCCCGAGGGGATTGCATAGAGCGTGGCTTGCCGCGCTGCTTTCGCTCTGCTCTGGTGTGGTGTTGCGCACTTGTCGGCACAAATAAAATCGATGGTTTCGGCCATGTGGCGAGGCGCGTATCGCCGCCAAGGCTGGTGGCCTTGGCAAGATGCGCAACGACGGCACAGGGTCGAAGACGCGATTTTATGTGTCGC
>JAYSZM010000047.1:0-20536 GCA_043738015.1 Lysobacterales bacterium | reverse complement strand
CGACTTTTACAGTCCTCCGCTGCGTGAGGCATGGAAGGCCGACAATGAACCTGATGAGCCCTCCACGCTTGAAGTCACGGCGCGGGTTGGTGTATCCGATACGGTTCGCGACTACGTTGTCGCGCCTGCGAAATCCAGAAACCTTATCTGGTACGGCCCACCTGGCACGGGCAAGACATACCGTCTTCAGCAAACGTTTGCCACATATACGGATGGCCCCGCGGACGTAGATCGCAATACGTGGGAGATTGAACTCGTGGCTCGCTTTGGCTGGCGACCCGTCATCGTGACAGCGTTGGCCGAGCTGGGTCGATCGGTCAAAGTTTCCGAACTGGCCAACCACGCGCTCATCAAGGCCAAGGCCTTGGAGCGGCAGCGAAAAGGAAGCGTACAGCCCACCTTATGGGGCTATCTTCAGGATCACACCCCATTCAGTGTTTCGACGGTCAATTTGACCAATCGCCGAGCCCCTTTTGTGTTCACAAAGAGCACTACCAGCGAGTGGTCACTGTTGCCCGATTGGCAGGACGCCGACAGTGAGGCTGCAGAATTGGCAGTCGTCTGGAAGCAAGGCCCCGCCGGCAATGAGAAGGCCATTCAGCGCTACCGTGTTGTTACCTTTCACCCTTCATACGCTTATGAAGACTTCGTCATAGGTTTGCGCCCCATCGCAGGCGAGCCGGGAAGAGAACACACGCAGCCTGAGTTCCGCATGGTCGATGGGGTGTTCAAGCAAATCTGCGCGCAGGCAAAGGCCAACCCAGGCAAGCGCTACGCGCTGTTCATCGACGAGATCAATCGCGCGAATATTGCCAAGGTGTTCGGTGAACTGATTACGCTCATCGAGAATGACAAGCGCGCCCTCTATGATGCCACCGGAACGCTGATTGGCGGTCTGGAAGTGCAGCTGCCTGGCACGAACGCAGAGAACGCGGAAGCGTATCGATTTGGCGTGCCGGCGAATCTCGATATCTACGGAACGATGAATACGGCCGACCGGTCCATCGCGCTCTTGGACATCGCGCTTCGCCGCCGTTTCGAATTTGAAGAGCTTGTCCCAGACTATGGCGTGCTTGATCGTCGAGTGAATGGCGTAGACCTCGGCAGGCTGCTCTCCAGCATCAATGACCGCCTTGAGTACCTGGCCGATCGTGACCGCCAGATCGGGCATGCGTACTTCATGCGCGTCAAATCGATCGAAGATCTGCGCGCCTGTTTCAAGCTGCAGATTATTCCGCTACTGCAGGAGTACTTCTTCGACGACTGGAGCCGAGTACAGCTGGTCCTGTCGCAACAAAACGGTGGCTCGGCATTTATCGCCTGCCAGAGGCTAGACGGCGCAACGCTTTTCGGCCGCAATGACCAGGCGTTGCAGGCTGAGCGGGAACGCTTTTCGATGACGGATGCAGAAGGCTGGGATGCTGCGGCGTTTCAATCTCTGTACAAAAGCCTACAGGATGCGGAACTGCCTGAGTCGGAGCGATAGTGCCTTGTTGCCCAGGTCAATCAGCGCGTTCGAGCATCAGGTGCTACCTGTCGGACAGGACAGGGGCGCAGTCGCAATCACCTCGCAGGAAGCCGCGCGGTTGGGACAGATTGGCCAGAGTCGACCAGGCTTTTGCACATTCGGTCATCAGTCGGTACGGCTTGCGCAGTACGCGGGGCTCGTGAGCTTGGGCGAGCGCGTGCTGGAGATTCTGCCCAAGGTGGATGACCAGGAGGGCACTGTCGAAATCGGCCGTGGGATTTTCCTTCGTTTGTTACACCTGTCCGGAAATGTGAAGCTCTTCTCCAGTAGCCAGGTTGGTCATGATTTGCGGAGGCAGTCGTTACTCGAAGTATTCATTTCCGCATACTTCGATGAACTTTACACGCTGGTTCGTACGGGACTTTTGAAGCGCTATCAGACTGAGGAAGCCGATCTGCCGCTCATTCGTGGCCGCCTGCTGATTGGCCGCCAAGCCGCAGCGCACGCGATGCGCGTAGATAGACTGGCCTGCCGGTTTGATGAACTGACGGCGGACAACGTTTGGAATCGAAGCCTGAAGGCAGCGCTGTACGCCACGAAGCCCTGGATATCCAGCATTGACTTGCGTAGGCAGTGGTTGGGACTCGCAGCAGTCATGGATGATGTTTCATTGCAGCGTTTGACCCCTGCGGATCTCGAAGCTTTAGATTTCGATCGTCAAGCAGTTCGCTATAAGGCTGCGATACAGTGGGCGACGTGGATCGTACGTTTGCTTTCCCCCAATCTGCGTTTCGGCAAAAATGAAGCGCCTGGGCTGGTCTTCGACATGAACCGGCTTTTCGAGTCTGCGGTAGCTGTCGTGCTTCAACAAAATGCAGCGGCTCGGAGCGACATGCGCGTTTCCCCGCAGGACACGGGTCGCTACGTGGCAACTGTGGCCGGAACGAGCGGGATCCCAGCTTTTGGCTTGCGTCCAGACATTGTTGTCAGGGAATCTGGTGAGGTCGTTGCTGTTGCCGATACAAAGTGGGCCCGTGTGGGCGTCACCTCAAGTGGTTATCTGGAGCCCGACTCGGCACACGTCTATCAGATGCAGGCCTACGCCAGCGTCTATCCATGTGAGCAGTTCACTCTGATCTATCCATGGCACAGCGGATTGAAGCGATTCAAGCCGACGGTTTTTCATCTGCCGCCCAACGGAACCAGGAGGCCCATTCTCTCTATCACTTGCGTTGATGTTGGATCAGACCGGCTCAACAGCGTCTCGGGTTCCGCCGAAACGAGCATCGACAGATTGCTCGGGGCTGCGCGATCGCCGGCGTAATGCAAGAGCATCTCAGGACCCCATGCACGTCGACGGCGATCGGGACACCCACAATTTCCGAAGTTTTCCGCGTTCGGAAAGCTTGGGAGAGCACGCGGTGCTTCCTCGGACCCGACATCGATCGATACTGAGAAAAATGGCATTGATGGACGTCCAGGATTTGGTACCGGAAGTCCACTAACAAATCGCCGGCTTCCCATGGCAACGCGCAGCGCGCTGGCGGTAACCTGTTCGCCCGCCAACGAGCCACCCTTGGACAATCAACATGCTGAAGCCCGGATTCGTATTCGCGCTGGCGATTGCGGCGGCGCTTTCATCGGGGGCGCAGGCTGCGCTGGACAAGGTGGCTTCTGAGAGTGAAGTACTGCTCTTTCAGGGGGAGATTGCTGCGTTTGGCGATCGACTGCTGTCCGCGGGTGATGGTGCTGACGGCGCGCATCTTCTTTACGTCGGCAATGTGCTGTACCGCATGGATTTGTCCAGAGCGATCGACCTGCATGAGCGGGCATTGAAGATCAAGCCTGGCGACACCGATGTGCTCCTCGAACTGGGATACGACTACACGGCGGCCGGGCGCTGTGCTGACGCGGTCAAGGTGTGGGATGCGCTGCAGGTAGGAGATGCGCAGATCGATGGCAAGGCATCGGCGATCGCGTCCTATTGCCATGTGGTGCTCGGCAATTACGATCGGGCTGTCGCACATTGGACACGCAGCGATTACCACAGCCATCACGTGGGCATCGAAAAAACCATACACGGTGTATTTGGTCGTCCCGATCCGTTGATAACGCACGCAGTTGGGTTTCGCATCTATTCGGCCAAGGGCTGGGGTGCCGCTGGCGAGTGGGTGCGCAATGCGATTTTCTGGAATTACGACTGGTGGAACCAGGCATCCCATCAGAAGGTGCTGAAGGGCATTCGTGCCGCACTCGAATCCAGCAAGGATGATGCTGCCTTGCGCGAACTTGACTGTGTGGTGGCGATGGCGGACCTGCCTGCGCCCAAGGCACTGGAGGCAGCAAAGGAATGCGGGCTTGTGGGTGCGGGTCAACCGGTGCCGCAAAATTCTGGCATCGCTTATGTGGTCGCTGTCCGAATCGGCAACAGCGAGCTGGTGGCACTGAGTGACCTGTGGGGCGATGAACTCCTCCGCCGTGCCAAGGTTGGTGATGTGGAGGCGTTGAACCTGTTGGCTGCGCTGCGGGCAACTTCTGGTGACAGCAAGTCGCTCGCTGAGGTCGACGAACTTGGATGGAAGCAATACAAGCTGCCGACGTTCGCCTTGAGCCGGCTCTACGGTCTTGGTATCGCCGAGTCTGCCGAATTATCGGAGGTCATGAGCAAGCAGTTGGTGACTGCCGCGGAAACTTTTCCGCTCGACGCACGACTTCAGATGATGTCTTTGGTACGACTGCATCCCTCTGGTGTCGCCTACCGCGACGCAGTGGCGCGGCTGATTGTCGCTGAATTCCACAGCCTGTCGCATTCAAGCGCATTGAGTGCGCAGCCCAACGCGCGCGGCCTGGACGGATTCTTCAGCCGGCTGGCCGCTGCCCAACGGGCACTCGCAGAAGGCAAGTTTCCTTCGTTGAATGAGGCGGCAGGTGAATAGACCTGTTATCTGACGGCGGGAACGGGACACCCACAATTCCGGAAGTATGCCGCGTGCGGAAAGCCTAGGAGATCTCGCAAGAATGTCCGCAACCTAACCTCACCAGCGCTGCGAAAAATCGCAGGCTTGGGCGTCCAGGATTTCTCCGGAACTGATTCGGGCACAAGCGGTCTTAGGTGATCTGGCCATCGAACTGAGCCCTGGCTCAATGCACACAACTTTTGTGCCCGGCGCTCTCAAGTGGTTGCGCGCCCTCGTGGCACTCTTCGGCTTGCTGACGTTGTTTGTTGTCTGGCTGCCGATTTCCTTCCGCCCGTTCTCGTCCCTTCTGGGCGTGTTGATCGTCGGCGCATGGGGGCTGTCTAGACTGTGCGGGCGAATGACGATGTGGGTGGTCATCTGGTGTGCGGTTTCGATGTCGCCGTTGGAGCTCAGTCTGAAAAACGCACCGGGCTCACCGCGCGTGGTTCCATTTGTTTATGGCACGCCATCCGCGCGCGGTCGCGAACGTATTGCGCGGGGCGAGATCGCCTCGGGCGGATGCGTGTACTCGCCCTTCGGGCCGAAATGGGTGATGGTTTGGTAGCGTGAAGTGCGACTCGTACATCCTGCTACCTTGTTTTGCCGCAGTGGCGAATTCGGGAGGCGAATTCGGGACGCAGGCGAATTCGGGACACCCACACTTCGTCGCGAAACACGCACAACCCATACGCCCGTCCGACACGCCCAGACAGGCGGGCAACTGTTCCGCCGAACCGAATAGTTCGATTTGAGAGGTGACCAAGCCGATGAGCACAAAGAAGCCAACACGCGCCGGTCGCGGCAAAGGGAAGACCGGTGTCTCCCTGGTTCGCTCGTCGGCAGCGGAGTACCTCACCTTTGTGGCGGCCGGCGGAAGCTCGGAATCCAGTATCGAAATGCGTTACGTGGATGAAAACATCTGGCTGACGCAGAAGATGATGGCCGCGCTCTACGATGTCTCGATTCCCGCCATCAACCAGCACCTGAAGCGCATTTTTGGCGACAACGAACTAGAGGAAGCTTCAGTGGTTAAGCAATACTTAACCACTGCCGCCGACGGCAAGGGCTACCAGACGAAACACTACGGCCTGCAAGCAATCATCGCCGTCGGCTTCAAGATCGAGAACGAGCGCGCTGTCCAGTTCCGCAAGTGGGCCAACCAGAGCGTCAATCTGGCGCGCCACGACGCCGGCAGATCGGTGCATTGCCAAAGACGATGCGCTTCGCTGCGCTCAGCGCATCCTACGGGGCTTCGCTCGCGAATCGTGCGGTGTGGATCGCGTCTGCGGTCGCACCGCTTCTGCGCCCCAACAAAACCGACTTCCCAGTCAATTTGGCTAAGCTGTGGCTAAACGTTGACAGATATGTATAAACGTCTACCATTAGCCACATGTCCGCCACCAGCAGCCGCCAGAAAGCCCTGAAGTTGGCGCGTCGTCGCCAGGGCGTGACGGCGCGGGACATTGTCGCGGCGGGTCTACACCGTCAGTTGCTGACGCGCCTGGTTGCCGAAGGTGCGCTGGAACGCGTGGTGCGTGGCCTGTATCGGCTGCCTGAGCACGAGTTGACCGAGCATCATGGGCTGGCGCTCGCCAGTGCTGCGGTGCCATCAGCCACCGTCTGCCTGCTCAGCGCGCTGCAATTTCACGACATCGGCACGCTGGTGCCATCCGAAGTGTGGGTCGCCATTGACCGGCGCGCGCGGCGGCCGATGTTGAAATATCCGCCGCTGCGCGTATTTCGCTACACCGGCAGCGCGCTGACTGCAGGTGTCGAGTCGCACCGCATCGAAGGGCGCAGTGTCCGCATCTACTGTGTCGCCAAGACCCTGGCCGATTGCTTCAAGTACCGCAACAAGATCGGCATCGATGTTGCGCTGGAGGCGCTGCGAGATGCCTGGCGTGCGCGGCGCTTCACCATGGATGAACTGGACCGCTATGCGCGCATTTGCCGCGTGCAGCGCGTGATGCAACCGTATCTGGAATCGCTGGTCGCATGAATAACGAACGCGACGGCTAGCGGGACACCCACACTTCGTCGCGAAATACGGGCAACCCGCACGCCCGTCCAACGCGCCCAGACAGGCGGGTAACTGTTCCGCCGAACCGAATAGTTCGATTTGAGAGGTGGCCAAGCCCATGAGCACAAAGAAGCCAACACGCGGCGGTCGTAGGATGCTGTCGTAGGATGTGCTGAGCGCAGCGAAGCGCATCATTCTTTCGATCCACGACGCGGGTATATCGGTGCATTGCCAGAGACGATGCGCATCGCTTTGCTCAGCGCATCCTACGGTGCTTCGCTCGCGCATCGTGCGGTGTGGATTGCGTGTACGGTCGCGCCGATTCGGCGCTCGTCCGGGGGAGGTGCGAGGCGGACCGACCGGTACTTGGGATATTCCAAGGTGCTTCGCTCAACGCGTGCTGCGGCCTGTCATGGACTCCGCGACGGCAGCGCGCACGACATCGGGGTCGAACAGCGACTTGTGCTTCGCGTCGACGAGTTCGCGTTCCAGTTTGTCGAAGGCAGATTCGAACTGATGAATATCCTGCAGAATTTCGCGTCCCTCGCGCAGCGAGGACTGCAACTGGCCCAGCACACGACTGCTCTGCGACAGGCTCGCTCTGGTGGCAGCCAACACGGGACTCGTGAAGCGCTGATGCAGGCGCTCCAATTCGGCGCGCGCGGCGGACAACAGGAACAATCGGGTAGCCACATCCGGGGCGAATCGCGCGGCGCGTACGGCGCGGCGCACGGCCCCTGCCCCGGCTTCCACGGTCTGCTCAGTATGGATCGTTTGGTCGCAGGCATCGGGACGCAGGGCGCGCACATAGCCGGCCAGTCCACGGAGCACGTCGGCTGTCGGCTCCGGGCCATCGAATTCTTCGATCACCAGGCCGCGGATAAAAGCTTCCAGCTCGCCCGGACGATGACGGTCGATCCTGAGTTCCGATGTCGGCGCGGCAAGATCCGGGATCGGCACGGGGTTGTCCTTGCCGTCTCCGCGATGACTACTGAACAACGACGAGGTGACGTCGGCGCTACCGGGCGCACCAGAAACACCGGGGAAATAAAACTGCGGATTCGACCGGCCATTTCGATGACAGCCCGAGCAGGACAGACCCGCGCGTGCCGCCTGGCCGCCAAGCAGGCCGGGCGCCCGGAACGCCGCGCGCCCGATCTCCACCTCCAGCCGCGACGCTTCGTCGATCACCGGTGCGAGGCACTCCACCGGTGTCAGCGTCAGGGCGGCCACCATGTCAGCATCGCCCGCCAGCCAGCGCAATTCGGGAATCGCGCGCAGTTGCGGCGCGAGCGCCGAATGTGCCGGCCTACGCGCAGCCATCTCCGATCCAGCACTCGCAATCAGCGCAAGCAACGCGGCCGCCCATGCCGATGACAGTGGCATCGGATTTCCCTGATCAGGAGCGTGCGGCTTCAATCCAGCGGCGCAACTCGTCGGCTTCGGCGCATCCGAAGGTGCAGAGACTTTCCAACCGCGTCAACAATCGATCTGCTGCGCTGAGGTCGCCCTGCTCGACGCGCAGTTCGCCCAGATATTCGGTCGCGCCACGATGCTCGGGCGCGATCGCCAACGCGGCATGGTAGTAAGCCTCCGCGCGCTCGTACTGGCGCAGCTTGCGATACGCGAAGCCCAGATAGGTCAGCACGTCGGGATGCGGCCCAAACGCCAGTTCGGCATCCTGCAGGGTCTCGATTGCTTCGACGTAGCGCGCCTCGTTGATCAGGGCGATGGCACCCAGATAGGCGTCATCGCCGAGTTCGCCGCTTATAAGCGGGAACGCGCGCACGGGATAGTAGGCCTCCGCGCCATCGGCCGTCATCGCGGTCTGGATGATTTCAATGGCCTGCGACAGGGTGTCCACATCGCGGCATTTTTCCGCGCAGGCGGTCTGCCGGGCCAGCAGCACGTCGAGTTCACTCTGCGCCCCTTCCTTGTCGCCCATTCGTGCCAGCGTGGCGCCGAGGTGGGCGCGTGCTTGGATCATCCTCTGCTTGCGCTTCAGTGCGGCTCGAAAGGCATCCCGCGCGCCGCGCAGATTTTCCCGGCCGAGCCGTGCCAGACCGAGCATATAGTGGCTTTCCGCGTTCTTTGGCGCGGCCTTGACGACCTTGCGAAATGCGCTTTCCGCCTCCTTGAAGTCGCCCGCTTCGAGCGCGGCGACACCGATGTCGTATTCCTCAGCGGCGTCGTACTGCGGTGAACTGACCGAGGGCATGCTGCCGCTGCCGGTTGATCCACCACCCGCGGCGAACACGCAGGTCGCCACGCAGAATACGACGACGCCCATGAGCAGCCGTCCGAAGTGCAAGCTCACGCGACGATTCATCATGGCGAAATCCGCTTCGAAGATGCGCTGTACTTTAGTTCCGTTCGCCTGATTTGGCCAATGTCTCGGGTGGGGAAAGGTGACGGCATGGGCAACGGAAAAAGCAAAGGAAAAGAAAGAGAAAACGAAAAGCGAACGCAGCGGGGCAAGCCCCGCTCTACAAAGTCATGGCGCATCAGGCTCGTTCGCGCAGTAGGTGCGGGCAGTTGCAGGAGTACCCGCAGTCGATGCGCTTCGCTGCGCTCAGCGCATCCTACGGGGCCTCGCTCTTGCGCAGCGTGCAGTGTGGATTGCGTCCGCGGTCGCGCCGATTCGGCGCTGCTACGCGCGCGCCGCGGCTGCACATCGCTGAGGATTGCGACACGGGTTGCGGATGGGCGTGCGACTTGCACCTTTACGGTCACTTTAACACGTCATAAACGGCGCACTAACTTGACATACGGTATTAATGCGTCATATTAGGCGCATATGAAGATTGAGACCAATCTGAGTGACGAGGCTCTGCTCAAGCTGATCGGCGAGCGCTTGGCCCAGCTGCGTCTGGCCAAAAACCTGACGCAACGGCAGCTCGCGGATCAGGCCGGGCTGGGTTTGCGGACGGTGCAGCGGCTGGAGCTCGGCGCAGCCGCCACACAGTTGTCCGGCTTTGTGCGCGTTTGCCGCGTACTCGATTTGCTCGAAGGGTTTGAGGCGCTGGTGCCTGCACAAGTGGCGAGCCCTATGGCGCAGTTGAAACTGCAGACGCAGCGACGGCAACGCGCCTCCGGAAAAAAAACGTCGGTGAAGGCCAAGCCATGGACCTGGGGTGAGCCGACATGATCGCCGAGGTGCAACTCTGGGGACGCACGATCGGCGCGGTATCGATCGACGCCGGGCGCGATGTGGCGGCCTTCCAGTACGACCCTGAGTTTTCGCGCAGTGGCATCGAGCTGTCACCGTTGACGATGCCGCTCAGCGACCGCGTGTATGAATTCCCCGCTTTGCCGCGCAATACATTTCATGGGCTGCCGGGACTGCTGGCCGATTCGCTGCCGGACAAGTTCGGCAACGCGCTGATCGACGCCTGGCTGGCGACCCAGGGTCGTACCTCGCAAAGCTTCAACGCAGTGGAACGACTCTGTTACACCGGCACGCGCGGGATGGGCGCGCTGGAATTTTTTCCCGTGCTCGGACCGAAACCGCAGACGGCCAAAAAAGTCGAGATCGACGCACTGGTGCGGCTGGCGGGCGAGGTGCTCAGTCATCGCGGCGATATGCAAGGGCACTTCCACCAAGCCGGCAAGGCAAACACATTGCGCGACATTCTACGCGTGGGCACCTCAGCTGGCGGGGCGCGCGCCAAGGCAGTGATTGCGTGGAATCGGGCGACCAACGAAGTGCGCTCCGGTCAGATTTCTGCGGGCGATGGCTTCGACTACTGGCTGCTGAAATTCGACGGCGTGACCGGCAACAAGGACAAGGAACTCGATGACCCGAAGGGTTACGGTGCCATTGAATACGCTTACTACCTGATGGCGCGGGCAGCCGGCATCAGCATGAGTGAGTGCCGCTTACTGGAGGAAAACGGACGACGGCATTTCATGACGCGCCGCTTTGATCGGATTGTCGGTGGCGCCAAATTGCATATGCAGTCACTCGGCGCGCTGGCGCACTTCGATTTCAACCAGGCCGGCGCCTACGCCTACGAGCAGGCGCTGATGACCATCCGCCAGTTGCAATTGCCGATAGCCGCAGTGGAAGAGCAATTCCGACGGATGGTGTTCAATATCGTTGCACGCAATCAGGACGACCACGTAAAAAACATTGCCTTCCTGATGAACCAGCGAGGCGAGTGGGCGCTGGCACCCGCCTTTGATGTGACCTACAGTTTCAATCCAAACGGCGCCTGGACAGCCACGCACCAGATGACGCTGAACGGCAAACGCGATGATTTCACTCTTGCCGATTTCGATGCATGCGCCAGGGCGGCTCTGATGAAACGCGGCCGAGCGGCGGCGATTATCGAGGAAGTTCAGACCGCGGTGCGACGCTGGCCAGAGTTTGCCAGCGAGGCGGAATTGACGAGCGAATGGCGCCGCGCCATCGAACAGACCCACCGACGCGCTTTTCCGAGCAAATAGTGCGGAATGGGCGGAATCGGGACAGCGGCGGAATTGGCACGCCCACAATGCCGGGGTCTGCCGCAACCACTGGCATCGCGCGGCCGCGCTGAGGTTCCGGCGCAGCGGGGCAGGAACGACGCGAGCGCTGTGCTGGATGCTGGCGCACGCACCAGCGACGCCTGGCACCGGGTTGCGCCTGCGGGCATGCCAGCCTTAGCATCGCGCGGTGCAGGCGGCCGTACCGTCTTCGGAGACTCATGATGAAATTGCACAGAGGTGTGGGGATTGCGATTGCGGCGCTTGTCTGCGCCGCCTGCCAGCCGGCGACCGACCCTGGGACCGGCCCCTCTGCCGAAACGCAAACGCCCGTCGCGGAGGCTATGCCCAGCGAGTCGCCTGCGGCGGAGCCGACTGTCGATCCGATGGCAAATTTTGCGTGGACCTTGCCGGACCATGCGACCCAGGTTGACGGGCGCGCCAACATCTATCTGGCCGAGCAGACGGCGGACGCTGCGGCAACCGATCCCGCTATCGGACGGGCACCGCCGGCCATCGATATGACCGATGCGGGCAGCATCCGCTTCGATCTCGTTGAAGGGCGCGTGGGCTGCGCTGGATCATTGTCCAATGGTCCGGACGGAGGTGACTGCGTCTCCGCAGAAACTCGTGTCGATGCCAGCAATGGGTATTCGGCCAACACATCGACGAACCGTTCGCTGTTCCTCGTCGGTGTGTTTCCGGTCATGCCCGATTCTGCGGTCGAGGTTGAGGCCGCGGTGGCGCCGGAATCAGACACCGCCTTGCTGATCGAGCCCAAGGCCAACCAGGTGTTTCTGATCGGCGACGGGCGGACCGTGGAGGGTGCGCTCCAGGTTTTCGTCAAGCCTGCCGGCGCAAGCCGCCTGTATCTGGGCTTTGCCGATGCTTTCGGATTTTTCGGTGCCCCGGGCGCCTATGACGACAACGTGGGTCGACTACGTCTGGCCTATACCTTGAATCCAAGCGACTGATCAGCGCGGGGTTTTCTGCGTAGCCGAGCCCGGCCGCCGAATCAGCGCCGAATCAGGACACCCAATGATTCGCGGTGTGCCGCGCGTGGAATGCACGCGAGATCACTGCAACAAATTGGAAGGCCAGAGATTCGCCGGCGCGCTGTGTGCGACAGGATGAGGTTGAGCGTGCGATTGGGAAGGACGTTTGCGGCAACGGCAACGGCAACGGCAACGGCAGCGGGGCAAGCCCCGCTCTACAAAAAGCAAGCGCATCACCGTGGTGGTCGATGAAGACAGCTGGCTCGGCGATCCGCGCAGCCGACACCTGTTCGCAATAGACTCGGCCCCAGCATCCTTTCTTCGGAGGGTCGGAATGGCACAGCCGGCGCAGTACGGTCGCAGCTTTCTCAGCACGCCCTGGTCGGTGCTCCGCATGCTGCTGCCGAGCTTGCTCATCTGCGGCTGCGGTGGGACCAGCGGCGGCATGGACTGCAGCGGTGCAGGCAGCGTGCGCGGTAGCTACAGCGAGATCAACAGCGGCACGCTGAAATTCGCCCATGGTCTGTTCTGGGGCGACGACGCGATAGGCTACAAGGTGCTGTTCACTGATGACCCGCTGCTCGGCGAGGCCTTGCGCGCCAGCCCTGATCCGGGGCGCGAGGCACCGATGGCAGCGCGCATGCTGCAGGTGCTGCTGGTCGGTTACGAGTTCGGACCGGATGGAAAATACCGCCAGCATTTCACCCTCGGCACCGGCACCTCATCGGGCTGGAGCGGTGCCGACATCGGTGCGGTCAAGATCGACAGCGAGGGTTGCGCGCGCGGCGATGTGCAACTGGATCACCTCGGCGATGGCCACTTCGCGTTGCCGCTGCTGCATCCGGAACACATTGCGGCAGCGCTGAACACCGATGTCGAGATCGGCGGCGCCAGCCCAGGTGTCGCCACCGCCGCGGGCGGCAGCGGTCGCGACGATGCTGTCGACATGCTGAAAACCTGGCGCGCCGCCTATACGCGGCTACACGATGCGCACCCCGCCAGCGCATTGCAAGCCCTCGGTTTTTCGGCGCCGGTGGCTTCAGGATTGGCGGCACATCCCGGCGCAAAGAAATCGGTCGAACGCATGCGCAGCCAGTGCCCCGATCCGGCCACCACCAGCCTCAATGAATACGGCGAAGTGATCGGCGAAGCGCGCGCGACCTTGGTCGCCGCCAATACCGAAGTGCCGACGGGTGTCGTCGTGCTGAGCGGCACCGCGATGGCGTCGACCGGTGGCGACGGTGCGGTGATCGACAACTGCTACGTGATGAAGCGCAACGACGAATGGATCGACCAGTGCTGGCCGATCAGCACCGACTGCACGACGTCGAAACGCTACGAACCCTAGAAGTCGCTCGTGCCACGTGATGCGCACGGCTTTCGTAGGATGTGCAGAGCGCAGCGAAGCGCATCATGGTCGCGAACCAAAGTGCCGGTAAATACCCGCGTTCCCGCAGACGATGCGCATCGCTTTGCTCAGCGCATCCTACGCCGCTGGATGTGCACGATTTATTGCTGAGGTTGTTGGTGCGGCTTTAATGCGGCGCAATGGGTTTTCGCCCTACGCTCCTGCTTCTGACGCTCTACGCTCTAAGCGCTTCGCCGACGCCCTCACTCGAAACCGTCGCGAAGCAAGGCCGCACCGAGGTGATCCTCGATAAACGCCTGCGCTTGCGCTTGTATCTCACTGGGGAAGCCACCGTGACCGGCGTCGGGCACGGCCAGAAACAGCGGCGCGTGGCCGAGTCCGATCAGGGTGCTCAGCAGGCGCTGGCTCTGCGCATAGGGCACTGAGGTATCGGCCGTGCCGTGCACGATCATGAACGGTGGATCATCGGCGTCGGCCCAGGTCTGCGGGTTGGCCTGCACCACTTTGATCACCAGTTCGGGGAAAGGCGCAGCGGGATTGTTGATGTTGGCGCGCAATACGCCGATGCCCTGCCCCGGTTGGCTGTATCCAATCAAGCGCGATTCCGGCGAGTTGGCTGCATCGTGGTCGATGATGTTGCCCGGCGGCGTGGTGATGTCAGGATTCATCTCAAAGAGATCGATCGGTCCGTAGTAGTCGACAGCGACCTGGACAGCGCTCGATTGAGCACCATCGACACCCACGTTGCCTTCGAGTTCGGAATCATTGCCGGAGGTGCCGACCAGGGCGGCCAGGTGCCCGCCTGCCGATGATCCCCAGACCGCGACGCGGTTCGGGTCGATCGAGTACTCCTCGGCATGCGCGCGCAGCCAGCGAATGGCGGCCTTGGCATCATGAATTTGCGCTGGAAAACTTACCGGCTCGCCACCCCAGAGCGCCGACTGTCCGCTGAGTCGATAGCTGATCGAGGCCACGGAAAATCCACGTTCACGCATCTGCAGCGCATGCGCCGGGGCAGGAAAGCGACTGCCGCCACTCCAGCCACCGCCGTGGATCCACACCAGCAACGGCCGCGGTGCTACGCCGGTCGTTGGCAGATACAAGTCCAGCTTCAAGGGCTGGCCACCGACCTCGGCGTACGTCAGATCCGCGAAGGTCGGCGCCGTCTGTGCTGTGGCCCAGTGCGGGCAAAACCACAGCGCCAACATCCACAAGCAAACCTTTTGCATGAACGCATCTCCGCCGCCGGATGAATCATCGCCACAACGCGTGTCAGCCCGGTTGGTTGACATGCGTTGCATCCGCCGCGTGCCTGTAGCAGGCCAGCGGCGGCCCGAGCGCTGCGCACGGCTTTCGTAGGATGTGCAGAGCACAGCGAAGCGCATCATGCTCGCGAATCAGGATGCCGGTAAATTTCCGCGTTCCCGCAGGTGATGCACATCGCTTTGCTCCGCGCATTCTCCGATCCTTAGCTGCGCCCGGCGTATCCAAAGGCGATTCGCCCGCCTGCGCCGGACGGGCTATGCGCCGGGCTCCGGATTGATCAAGCCCGAATTCGGCGGCAGGCTCAGGATCTGTTCGATCGCATCCTCCGTGCTCAGTCCGACTGGGGCTTTCGATGGCCGCATGATGCAGATCTCGATGTTGTATGCGCCCTGGTTGTCCGAGAATTTGCTGTCGTAGGCAAGAATATAGGCCGTGCCGCCCGTGCTTGCCGAGGCATACATCGTGCCGCCCGGCAGATTGCAGGGGAAGAAGGCCTTGCCTTGTGGGTAGTACTTTGGGAGTCGGCCGTTCTTGCCGGCGTCATCGTTGAGTTTGAATTGGTCTTGATTCAGCGGTCCACCGGACTGCGGCAAACAAACCAGGATGCCGCCTTCGTGCGTTGCGTATCCGCCGCCCTTAGTCTCACCCCAGGCGTCGCGCAGCTTGGTGTCGATGTCTTTTTGATTGAAGCCGTCTTCGACCGCTTTCAAGCTGTCGTTCCATGCCTTGACCACCGGCTCGGCGGCACCGTCGGTCAAAATCTCGGCGGTCTCGCCGGCGATCTTGTTGGCTACATTGATGATGCCCTTGATCAGCTTCACGCTGACAGTGGAGAACGAACAATCGCCAGCCATTTCGCCGATACCGATGATGTCGCCCGCCTCGACGTTGGCGATCTGCGCGCCGATCGGATCGTTCGATGACACGCCGACCAGAATCTTGAAGCCCCAATAGTTGCTGTCGCTGCTGGATGGCAGCGTGATGCTGCTGCTCACAGTTGTTGTGGGATCGTTGCTCATGCTCGTCTCCTTCAGGTGTTCAGTGGTTGAGGCCCAGATCGCCGATATTTGCCGGCGGTGCATTGCTTAGTCGCTGAAATGTTGCAGCCTGTGGCGTGCCGGCAGGACTGTTGGCGCCACGGAGGATCAGGATCTCCATCGCGTAGGCGCCATTGTTGTCGCCGAAGGCATTGCCTTCGTCGAAAGCCACGACGACCAGGCCGCCGGGTCGCGATGCGACTGCCGTGATGACGCCCGGCATCTGCCGGTATAAAAACCCGGAGTTCAGTTCCTTCACACGTGCCGGTGTATAGATCGGCAGGCGCCCATTGTCCCTGCTGCCCGACAAGGGGCGCGTGTCCTTGTTTGAGTAGATCGGCCCGGCAGCATCGGGCATGCAGATGATCACCCCACCCTCATTGATCGCGTACTTCTTGTCGCCGCCCGGATCCAGGCCGAAGGCATCGCGCCGCTTGTGCGCAATCGGGTTTGCTTGCGCCGCGCTCCTGATCGTATTGAATTGTCGCGACCAGGCATCGAAGAAGGGCCGGGCTGCCGCCTCGTCCGGATACAACAGGCTATTGAACTGTACGCGAATGTAATTGGCGATGCCGACGATCCCTTGCGTGCTCGCCATCGTACTTTTGGTGAACGATGCCAGGCCATTGAGATTCTTCGTCTGATTCACAAACACCTGATCGCTCTTCTCGATCGCGTTGATCAGGATTCCGTTGCTCGAGTTGGCCGGAACCACCGCCCAGATCTTGAATCCGTAGATGCCCTTGTCGCCGGGCAGCGCAATGCTTGCTGTAATATCGAGCTCACTCATTGCTTCCCCCTGACTTTGTTGACTGGCCATGGTGGAAACGTTATCCGATGCACTCAACGAATTTGGAATCAATCACGTATCAAATATTGATATTGGAACTATTTGCGAATTTGGCCGCTCGGATTTTGCTGACCCTCAGCTGATTGCCGAAGCGCAGCAATGCGCTTGCCGCAGCTGTTGAGTCGGCCCGATGGAGTTCGATCCTCAGCCGAGCTAGCATCTGCGCCCATGTACCCCGTCGATTGACCCAAGCCATATTCGTGCGCGCCATTGTCTCCACGGGGCTTTCATGGCGCAGGACAAGCCGCGCGAAAAATTCGGAGGATGTGCTGAGCGCAGCGAGGCGCATCATGCTCGCGAACCAAGCTGGCGGTAGATATCCGCATTCCCACAGACGATGCGCATCGCTTTGCTCAGCGCATCCTGCGTGGCTGCGCTCAGCTCATCCCACGCAGCTGCGCACGGCTGTCGTAGGATGTGCAGAGCGCAGCGAAGTGCATCATGCGCGCGAACCAAGATGCCGGTAGATCCCGCGTTCCCGCAGACGATGCGCATCGCTTTGCTCAGCGCATCCTACGTGACTGCGCTCGGTTTCTCATGGCCTTTCGCGGTGCGTGGCCGCAAGAACGCTTCGAGCCGCGCGAGTTCGGCGGCGAGTTCGGATTTGAATGCGGCGTCGCGGGGCGCGCGGCCGGCTACGTAGCCGAGTTGGACATTTGG
The DNA here is from genome assembly GCA_043738015.1 of Lysobacterales bacterium. Taxonomy (GTDB): domain Bacteria; phylum Pseudomonadota; class Gammaproteobacteria; order Xanthomonadales; family Ahniellaceae; genus 0-14-3-00-62-12. The sequence goes on along the minus strand of JAYSZM010000047.1, from coordinate 3,447 downwards.
CTTGCCGGCTTCCACTGCGACATTGCCCCATCCGATCACCTGATCGCGCCACAGCAGCGGCAGCGCGTAGTAGCCGAGTTTGCGTTTTGGCGCGGGTGTGTAGGCTTCGAAGCGATAGGCCCAGCCCCAGAATAGTTCGAAGCGGCGGCGGTCCCAGACTACGGGATCGAAAGGTGCGAGCAGTCGGACGGTGTCATCGGGTTCGCCGCGGCGCAGTCGCTCGGCGCTTGGCCAGTACCAGTCGATGCCCTCGATTCGCGCATGCGCGAGACGTTGCTTGGCGCGTTGCACGGCGGCGCTGCGCTCACCGCGCCACTGCGGCGCGCCGATGCACAGGTGACTGAGCAACTGACCGAGTGAGGCAGCTGGCAGCGGCGCGTACTTTGCCACGATCACGTCGACCAGAGTGTCGAACGCGGCCTGCGGATCGGTGTGTGCGGGCGTCGCCGCGCGTGCGGCATACAGTCGAATGCCGCCTTCGCGTCGCGCCACGCGCAACAGGCCGCGGTAGTGCATGTCGTCGAGCAGGCGCGTGGTCGCGTTCGATGAGCCGCCGAACCAGTTGGTCACCCTGCCCTGCGCAAAGTGCGCATTGACCTCGCGCGGATGCGCCACGCCTCGTTCGGCCACCCAGTCATGCACCGCCTGCGCCTGCTTCCATCTCGATGGCGTCCACACCTCGCGCGCGGCGCGCGGGTGCATCAGCGCATGGGTGCCCTGCGGCAGAAAGCCGTAGTTGACGAAGTAGTCTTCCTCGATCGGTAGCGCGGCGTAGCGTTGTTCCAGATCACCGCTGCGATAGCCGCTTACGCGCTGCCTCAGCGTCAGATCCTGCGCACGTGCCGGCGCGCGGATTGGATCGGCCTGGACGAAACCCAGCTTATGGATCGCGCGTTCGAGCGTGGTCGGAGTGAACAGGCTGCGCGCGATGGCGTGTCGGCGGAGTTGCGCGATGGTGATGGTCATGGCGAAATAGTCTAGCGACCTGACCGGTGGCTGGACGATGTGGCGATCAACTTCGTGCCGATCACGGCGGTTGACGCCGCACTCACTCTTTTGAGTGCGGCGCGCTGGGTGCGGTGGATGGCGTGAACGGCGGTGACGGCATTCGTCGTGGGGAGCCCCCTGACTCAGGGGACTCTGCGAGGCGCCGCGGAGATCGAAACGAAATCAGCGGCGGCCAGCGGCAGCTGCTGTCAATCCGCCGTCTGGTCGTTATGGAAGAATCACGCTGTCGATGACATGGATCACGCCATTGCTGGCGTTGATGTCGGTTGCGGTCACATTGGCACCGTCCACCATCACCTTGCCATTGTTGACCTTGATTTTCACTTCCTTTCCATTGACGGTTTTGGCACCGCTGAGCTTCACCACATCAGCCGCCAAGACCTTGCCGGCTACCACGTGATAGGTGAGGATGCCGGCCAGCTTATCCTTGTTCTCGGGCAGGAGCAGGGATTCCAACGTGCCCGCAGGTAGCTTGGCGAAGGCGGCGTCAGTGGGCGCGAACACGGTGAAAGGACCCTTGCCTTCCAGCGTTCCCACCAGGCCGGCAGCCTTGAGCGCTGCGGTCAGCGTCTCGAAGTCGGCATTGGTACTGGCGATACCGACAATGGAGGGCGGCGCCATTTCGTCGTGATGGCCAGCGAAAGCTGGGGCGACGAACATCAGGCTGCTGGCGACGGCGAGAGAGAGAAATCGATTGCGGATCATCTGTGTACTCCTGGGGGTGAAGCGCGGGGTAGTGGCGCTTTGAACACGATGACGGATGCCATGTCGCGCTGCAGTGCATGCCAAGTGATGCCCATGTGCACAGTTGTCGCGCAGGTGTCGGAGAAGCGTGAGGGAAACGCGTAGAAACCGAAGTAGAAACCGGCATGTCGAAACCGGAGCCCACAATTTCGTCGACGAACGCCGCACGAATTGCCTTGCGTGCTTTTGTACGAGGCCCGTTGCGGGCCGATAGGTGTTGGAGAGAACCGGATGGACCGGCTTGCGTGGAGAACGATCGCGCCCCTTGGGCGCTGCTACGTGCGTGCATTGTTACGCGGCCCGTTGCGGGCCGACAGGTAGATCTCCGCGTTCCCGCAGACGATGCGCATCGCTTCGCTCAGCGCATCCTACGTGGCTGCGCTCGGCACATCCCACGCCGCTGCGCACGGCTGTCGTAGGATGTGCTGAGCGCAGCGAAGCGCATCATGGTCGCGAACCAAAGTGCCGGTAAATATCCGCGTTCCCGCAGACGATGCGCATCGCTTTGCTCAGCGCATCCTACGCCGCTGCGCTCGGCACATCCTGCGCAAGACCGGGACACCCATAACTTCGGTGGTATGCCGCGGTTGGCGGCTCTTGCGCGACGCTTCACAACATGACAGCCCGGTCGCCGCTATTCTACGCAGATGAAAGGCCTTCGCTCGATTCTTGCCCTGCTGCTCTCTCTGCTACCGATCATGGGCACGGCCGCAGAATTTCTGCCACCGCGCACGGCCGATGATCTGGTCAATCCGCACAAGGGTTACATGCTCTGGGGCACGACATTCGCTGCCGACGGTGGTGTCGACAATTTCTACGCGGCGCGCGTATTCCATGTCTATGTGCCTTGGCGTGAGGTCGAGACCGCCGATCAGGTGTTCGACTGGATTGGGTTCGAGCAACGCCATCTCACGCCGATCAGCAATGCCTATCCCGGTGCCAGTTTCGTGCTGCGCCTGGTTGCCGACTATCCCGATGGTCCCGGCAGCGGCATCGATGCCTACTACACCGGCGGCCAGCAAAATCGCGACTACCCACTGTTTCTGGAGCAGGCACCGCTCAATATTCCGGGCACCGATTACAGCAGTTGCAATGGCGATGGCCCCGGTCGCACACCGGCCTGGAACAACGCCAACATGCTGGCGCAGATGCAACAGCTGATCGATGCCTTTGCCGCGCGTTACGACGGCGACGCGCGGATCACGGCTGTACAGGTCGGATTGCTCGGGCTCTGGGGCGAATGGCACCAGAGCGGTTGCGATGCGCTCGCGCCGAATTCCGCGACCAAGCAGGCGCTGCGCGATCGCTATCAGCAGGCCTTCGTCAACACGCCGCTGCAGACGCGTTATCCGCGGGCTTCCGATGTGGCCGGAACCGAATTCGGATTTCACGAGGACTACTTTCCTTCGTTCACGGCAAACTGCAATCTGTTCGTGCCCGCGCTGCCGCTCTGCGACGACGGTGGCGACTGGAACATGGAATGGGCGTTTGCCAATCAATCGCCGGCGGCGCGCGACAACTGGTTGCTCAATCCGGTCTCCGGTGAGAGTCCCACCGCAGCACAGAAGAACGTCTGGGTCACGCGTCGCGCCGATATCGAATCACTGGTCCGGCTCTATCATTTCAGTTTTATCGGTCCCGCCGGCAAGCACGAGGAAGCTGGCTTCGCCGCCACACTCGCGCCCATTGCGCGCA